>NZ_VIRS01000010.1 GCF_006912135.1 Cryptosporangium phraense
GAACGCGACATTCTGCGCAAGGCGGCCCGGTATTTCGCCGGGGAGACGCGCTGGTGACCCGCTTCCAGTTCGTCGACGACCACTCTCAGCACCACAGTGTGAAGCGGTTGTGCCAGGTCATCGGCCTGAACCGGTCGAGTTTCTACTACTGGAAGGCCACCGCGGGTGATCGGGCTCGCCGGGACGCGGCCGACCTGCTTTTGGCCGGGCGGATCCGGGCGGTCCACGCCGAGCACGACACGACCTACGGGGCGCCCCGGATCACCGCCGAGCTGCGCGATCAGGGCACCCGGGTCAATCACGAGCGGGTCGCGCGGGTGATGACCCGGTTCGGTGTCCGCGGGCTGCGGCTGCGCCGCCGGACCCGCACGACGACGATCCCGGACCCGGCCGCGCCGAAGGCCCCGGATCTGATCGGCCGGAACTTCACCGCGGCGGCACCGAATCAGCGTTACGTCGGTGACATCACCTACCTGCCGATCGGCGACCGCGGGTTCCTCTACCTCGCCACCGTCATCGACCTGCACTCCCGCCGCCTGGCCGGATGGGCCATCGCCGATCACATGCGCACCGAACTGGTCCTGGACGCTCTCGAGGCCGCGCGGCGCACCCGAGGCAGCCTGGCCGGAGCGATTCTGCACGTGGACCACGGAGCCCAGTACACGTCCCGGAGCTTCGCCGACGCCTGCGCCGCGGCCGGCGTCAAGCTGTCGATGAGCGCGGTCGGCAGCTCCGCCGACAACGCCGCAGCCGAATCCTTCAATGCCACGCTGAAACGCGAAACCCTGCAAGGACGACGCGTCTTCGCCGACGCCCGCGACGCACGACTGACCTGTTTCCGCTGGCTACACCGCTACAACACCGTCCGACGCCACTCCCGGCTCGGACACCGAGCCCCGATCACCTACGAACACACCCAAACAACCTCGGATAGATTGACCCCGGCCGCATAAATCCCGTGTCCAGGATCAGGGGTCAAGCCCCCCTGAGGCCGGCCTCGTAACTGGTTCGGACGGTCGCGGTGGGGTTGTGCAGGTACGCGATGGCTCGGGCGGCGTGTGCGACGCCGGTGCCGCGGCGAAAGCAGTCGCGGAGGATCGTCCGGTTCTTTATCCGGGCGTGGGGTGCGGGCCGCGGTAGGCGCCGTCGGCGACGACCAACTGAGCGTGAGCAGGCGGCGCGAGCCGGTCGAGGATGCGGTGCACGGCGGCATGTTTGGTCCCGAACAGCGGCGCGACGTCGGCGCGTCGCCAGGGTGGTGCGGTGCTACGCGGCCAGGGGCAGGCGCCACGGCCGCCCGGGTCGTCCGTCCGCCACTACGTCACCGCCCCGCCGGGCACCGTCGTGACCAGACCCCGGAACTGCCGCTCGGAACAGCCGGGGTCTCGAACGAGCCCTAGCCGAAGCGGGACGCTAGCCACGGGCCGGTCACGCTGGACGGATCGGCGGCCACTTCCGCCGGCGTCCCCCGCGCCACGATGCGTCCCCCGTCCGGGCCGCCGGTCGGGCCCAGGTCCAGCACGTGATCGGCCGCGGCCAGGACGTCCAGATCGTGGTCGATGACGACGACGGTCGCGCCGTCGTCCAGGAGGCGGTCGAAGACCGCGACCAGCGTGCGGATGTCGACCGGGTGCAGGCCGGTCGAGGGCTCGTCGAAGACGTAGAGGACGTTCCGCTGGCTGCTGCGCAGGCGCGCCGCGATCCGCAGGCGCTGCGACTCGCCGCCCGACAGCGACGGGGTCGGCTCGCCCAGCCGCAGGTAGTCCAGGCCGACGTCGGCGATCGGCCGCAGTGGCCGGACGACCGCGGGCACGTCCCCGAAGTGGGAAAGTGCCTCCCGGACGGTCAGGTCGAGCACGTCGGCGATCGTCAGCCCGTCCACCCGCACGGCCAGCGTCGCCTCGTTGTACCGGGCGCCGTGGCAGGTCGGACAGTCCACGTTGATGTCGGGCAGGTACTGGACGTCCAGATCGATCGAACCTAGGCCCCGACAGGTGGGGCACTGGCCGTCCTTCGTGTTGAACGAGAAGTGACCGGCCGACCGGCCGGACGCGGCCGCGAAGACCGCGCGGATCGCGTCGAACGCACCCGAGTACGTGCTCGGCGTCGACCGGGCGTTCAACCCGATCGGGGTCGCGTCGATCTCCACCACCTGCCGGATCGACCCCAGGTCCACCGATCGGACGTGCGCGGGCGGCCGTGAACCGGCCAGCTGCGCCCGGGCGGCCGGAACCAGGCTGTCGAGCACGAGCGCGGTCTTCCCGGCCCCGGACGGACCGGCGACCCCGGTGAGGCGGCCGACCGGGAACTCCGCGGTGACGTCCCGCAGGTTGTACAACTCGCGGACGCTGACCGTTATCCACTCGTCCGGCGACGGCCGGGGCTTACGGTGGACTGCCGGTTCCCCGGCCAGGTACGGCCCGATGATCGACGTGCGGTTCTTCCGGAGCTGCGCCGGCGTGCCCTCGGCGACGACGGTCCCGCCCAGGCGGCCCGCGCCCGGGCCCATCTCGATGATCCAGTCGGCCCCGGCGACGAGGTCCAGATCGTGCTCGACCATCACCACCGAGTTGCCGTTCGCGGCCAGCGCGGCGATCGTCCGGCGCAGCCCCTCGACGTTGCTCGGGTGCAGGCCGACCGACGGCTCGTCCAGGACGTACAGCATGCCGGTGGTGCTGGCCCGCACGGTCGACGTCAGCTCGATCCGCTGCCGCTCGCCGGTCGAGAGCGTGGCCCCGGCGCGGTCGAGGCCGAGGTACCCGAGACCGAGATCCAGCAGCGGGGCGATCGCGCGGGTCAGCTCGTCGACCAGGCCGGTCGTCAGCCGGGAGAGCTCGGCCGGCAGCAACGGCGGGAGCTCCTCGGCGAACGCGCGCAGGGACTCCAGGTCGAGCGCGCTGATCTCGGCCAGGTTGCGCCCGGCCAGGTGCGAGCGCAGCGCCTCCGGCCGCAGCCGGGTGCCGTGGCAGACCGAGCACGTCTGCGCGTCCAGATACTTGCTGTTCCCGGACTTCGTCGCGGCCGTGATCGCGTTGTCGTACAGGACCTTGAGCTGCACCGGCCGGCCGTTCTTGCCCGAGACCGTGACCGTCTGGCGCACGGGTTCCCCGTGCAGCACGAGGTCCTTCTCCGCGTCGGTCAGCGTCGCGTAGGGAACGTCCAGACGGACGCCGAGCTCGCCGGCCGCGTACAGGCTCAGACGACGCCCGCCGACGTTCCAGGGCAGCACCGCACCCTCGGCGATCGTCTTGCCCGGGTCGGGCACCAGCGCGGCCGGGTCGACCTCGAACCGGGTCCCGATGCCCTCGCAGGCCGGGCAGGCGCCGTACGAGTTGAACGCGAACGACTCCGCGCCCGGCATCTCGAACCGGGCGCCGCAGGTCGGGCAGGTGATCTCCATCGCCTGGGTCGCGATCGACGGCGGGACGCCGTGGCCGTTCGGGCAGGTGTGGGTGCCCAGCCGCGACATCGTCAGCCGGAGCACGTTGAGGACCTCGCTCATCGTGCCGACCGTGCTCCGCGGGCCGGGAACCGGCGGACGCTGGCGCAGCGCGAGCGCCGGGGGCAGATGGTCGATGCGGTCGGCGTCCGGGCGCTGGGCCTGGGTGAGCCGGCGCCTGCTGTACGTGCTCAGGCCCTCGAGGAAGCGGTGCAGGCCCTCGGCGTATAGCGTGCCCATGGCGAGGGAGGTCTTGCCCGAGCCGGACACGCCGGCGATCGCGACGACCCGCCACAGGGGGACGTCGACGTCGAGGTCGCGCAGGGTGTTGTGGCGGACGCCGCGGGCCTCGATGGCCTGGGGGAGCTGCATGGTTACCGGTCTAGCCGGTGCGGGCCACCGCTGCCGTGGCGGACGTCACACTGCCGGAGCACTCCCACCAGCGGCGGGACGCGGCCGCGGCCAGCGCGGCGCCGACCGCGTTGAGCAGCACGTCGTCGATCGAGGAGACGCGGTCCAGCCGCAGGACGTACTGCGCGGTCTCGATGACGATCGAGCAGCCGGCCGCCAGCGCCAGAATCCGCGGCACCGACGCCAGCGCCCGGAACCGCATCGGCGCGAAGAACCCGAGAGCCGCCAGCACCAGCAGGTTGCCCCCGATCTGGCCCACCGCCGCCGACGACTCCGCGATCGCGATCAGGTCCCGGAACGGCACCAGGCTCACCCGTCCGGGCTCGGCCCCGGCCCGGTAGCCCGGCAGCAGCGTCACCCACACGAACGGCACGGTCCCGTAGACCATCCCGACGTCGGCCAACGCCACCGGAAGACCCCGGCGGCGCCCGATCGCCCACACCAGCACCGCAGCCAGCGGAAACGCCAGCGCGGTCAGCATCACCACCCCGGCCACCGAACCGAACCAGGTGTGCCACCCTCCGTGGATCAGTCCTTCCCAGGGCGACGTCCGGAGCGGGGGCTGTGGTGCGCGGTCCATCCGTCCAGCCAAACGCGCCGGCCGTTGCGCGCGCGTATCCCGTTTTCGATACGCCCGCGATATGTCCGGCCGACCGAGCCGACCGCCCGATCTTCGTCCGGACGACCCAATACACCCCGGTGCTCCGGAACTACTGTCCAGGAATGAGCCAGACCGAGCGCGTGCTGTCGGCCGTCGCGGTCGACGATCCGCGGATCCCGAGCCGGATCTGCGGTCTGCTGGTGCAGCGGGCCGTGCCGGTCACCCGCATCGAGCTCCGCCGCGAGGTGAACACCTGGGCGATCCGGCTCGTCGTCCGCGTCGCCGGGGACGCCGAGGCCCGGCTCGTCGCCGAGCGCCTCAACCGCCTCGTCGGCGTAGTGGAGGTCTCGTGCTGAGCGCCGATCTGGTGCTGCGCGGCGGACGGGTGATCGACCCCGAGACCGGGCTCGACGCGCCCCGCGACGTCGGCATCCGCGGTGACCGCATCGTCGCGGTCACCCAGGACCCGCTGGACGGACGCCGGGTCGTCGACGTCGCCGGGCTGGTCGTCGCGCCCGGTTTCGTCGACCTGCACAGTCACGGCCAGGCCCTGGCCGAGTGCCGTCTGCAGGCGCTCGACGGCGTCACCACCGCGCTCGAGCTGGAGGCGGGCGCCGCGCCGGTGGCGCACGCCTACCGCCGGTCGGCCGAGGAGGGGAGGCCGATCAACTACGGGTTCTCGGCCTCCTGGGCCGCGGCCCGCATGCACGTCGTCGGCGGCGGTCCGCTCTCCGGCTGGCCGTTGGAGCAGATCAGTGCCCGGCTGGGCGCGGACGCCTGGCGGGCGCCGGCGACGCCGGCGCAGACCGACCGCCTGCTCGCGGTCCTGGAACACGAGCTGGCCGACGGCGCGCTCGGCATCGGCCTGCTGATCGGCTACGCCCCGGCCACCGACCCGGCCGAGTACGTGCGCGTCGCCGAGCTGGCGGCGCGCGCCGGAGCACCGACGTTCACCCACGCCCGCCCGCTGGCCGAGCAGGACCCCGGCGTCGCGGTCGACGGAGCCGACGAGATCACCCGGGTCGCGGCCGAGACCGGCGCCCACATGCACTACTGCCACATCAACTCGACGTCGGCCCGGCACCTCGACCGGGTGCAGGCGCTCGTCGAGAAGGTGCGGGCCGAGGGTGCGCGGGTGACGACCGAGGCCTACCCCTACGGCGCCGGGATGACCGCGATCGGCGCGGACTACTTCGCCCCCGACCGGCTGCACGTCCTCGGGGCGACCGGCACCCCGTCCGACGTCGTCTACGTCCGGACGGGCGAGACCGTCGCCTCGGTCGAGCGGCTCGCCGAGCTCCGCGCCGCGGACCCCGGCGGCCTCGCGTTCATCAAGACGTTCGACGAGGACGGCGCGCCGGACCGGCTGGCCGGGCTCGTCGGTCTGCCGGGAGCGGTCGTCGCGTCGGACGCGGTGCCGCTGGTCTGCGAGCCCGGACACGTCTTCGACCCGGCTTCCTGGCCGCTGCCGGATTTCGTCCGGACTCACCCGCGGGGCGCGGGGACGTTCGCCCGCACGCTCCGGATCGCCCGCGAGACCGGCGCGCTCTCGTTGCCCGACGCGATCGCCCGGTGCAGTCTCGAGCCGGCCCGCATCGTCGAGCGGGCCGCGCCCGCCCTGCGCCGGAAGGGCCGGGTACAGGTGGGCTGCGACGCCGACCTGGTCGTGTTCGACCCCTCGGCAGTCACCGACAACGCCACCTACGCGGACACCGTGCGTCCGTCGAGCGGGTTCGCTTGGGTGCTGGTCAACGGGGTGCCCGTGGTGGCCGACGGGGAGCTGGTGCAGTCGGCCCGGCCCGGCCGGGCGATCCGGCGCGATGCCCGATAGGCATGGAGAACATGAAATCCAGGCATTGGACAGCATAGGCGCCGACTCCCCAGGCTGAGAACATGACGACCCCTCTGCCGCAGAGCCGCCACCTCGCCACCGCCGTGCCCGGCCCCCGCTCACAGGAGCTGATGGCCCGCAAGTCCGGCGCCGTCGCCTCCGGCGTCGGCACCACGATGCCGGTGTTCGCGGTCCGCGCGTCCGGCGGCATCGTCGAGGACGTCGACGGCAACCGGTTCATCGACCTCGGCTCCGGCATCGCGGTCACGACCGTCGGCAACAGCGCGCCCCGGGTGGTCGAGGCGGTCACCGCGCAGGCCGCCGCGTTCACCCACACCTGCTTCATGGTGACGCCCTACGAGGGCTACGTCGACGTCGCCGAGGCGCTGAACCGGCTGACGCCGGGGGACCATCCGAAGCGGACCGCGCTGTTCAACTCGGGCGCGGAGGCGGTGGAGAACGCGGTGAAGATCGCGCGGTCGTTCACCAAGCGCCCGGCGGTCGTCGCGTTCGACCACGGCTACCACGGCCGGACCAACCTCACGATGGCCCTGACCGCCAAGAACATGCCGTACAAGCAGGGGTTCGGGCCGTTCGCGCCGGAGATCTACCGGGCGCCGCTCTCGTACCCGTTCCGCGACGGCGGCCTCGACGGGCCGGCCGCCGCCCGGCGCGCGCTGGACATGATCGAGAAGCAGATCGGGGCCTCGAACCTGGCCGCGCTGGTGATCGAGCCGATCCAGGGCGAGGGCGGCTTCGTGGAGCCCGCGCCGGGATTCCTGCCCGCGCTGGCGTCCTGGTGCCGGGACAACGGCGTCGTGTTCGTCGCCGACGAGGTGCAGACCGGCTTCGCCCGCACCGGCGACCTGTTCGCGTGCGCGCACGAGGGAGTGGTTCCCGACCTGATCGTCACGGCCAAGGGCATCGCCGGCGGTCTGCCGCTGTCCGCGGTCACCGGCCGCGCCGAGATCATGGACGCGCCCCACTCCGGTGGCCTCGGCGGCACCTACGGTGGAAACCCGCTCGCCTGCGCGGCCGCGCTCGCCGCGATCGCGACGATCGAGGAGGACGGCCTCGTCGGCCGCGCCCGCGACATCGAACGCCTGATGAAAGCGCGCCTGTCCAAGCTCCAGTCCGACGACGCCCGGCTGGGCGACGTCCGCGGGCGGGGCGCGATGATCGCGGTGGAGCTCGTCGAGCCGGGGACGACGGCACCGGACGCCGGGCTGGCCCGCCGGGTCGCGGCCGCCGCGCACCAGGCCGGCGTGATCGTCCTGACCTGCGGCACCGACGGCAACGTGCTCCGGTTCCTCCCGCCGCTGACGATCTCCGACGAGCTGCTGGAAGACGCCTTGGACGTCCTGGCCGACGCGTTCGCCGCCGCGTAGTCGTCCCGGCTCCGCGCCGTAGAATCAGGTCGGCGAAAGGGGTTCGATGACGGGATCGCACACGCTGCGGGCGACGGAGCAGGCCGTCGAGGAGCGGCTGGCCGGAATGTCGCTGGACACCAGCGCGATGTGGGCGGTCTCCAACATCTACCGCGCCACCACCGCGATCCGCAACCACCTCGAGCAGACCGTCCTGCGTGACACCGGGCTCACCTGGACCGGGTTCGTCGTGCTGTGGGTCGTCTGGATCTGGGGCGAGATCGAGACCGCGCAGGCCGCGGCCGAGGCCGGCATCTCCAAGGGGACGCTGACCGGCGTCGTCAAGACGCTGGAGTCCTACCGGCACATCAAGCGGACCCGCCACGAGACCGACAAGCGCCGGGTGGTGCTGTCGATGAGCCCGTCCGGCCGCAAGCTGATGGAGGGCCTCTTCCCGGCGTTCAACCGGGAGGAGGCGTTCGTCGTCCGAGGGCTCTCCGACGACCGGCGCAAGGAGCTCGCCGACTCGCTGCGCACGATCGTCGAGGAGCTGGAGCAGCCCAAGGCGTGACTCGTCATCCCGGCCGGTGCTGGTCGTTGGCGCGGTGTGGTGGTGTTGTCCGCGTCGCGGTCGGGCTTGTCGGAGCGGCAGTTCCGGCGTCCGGTCACGACGGTGGCCCGGCGGGGCGGTGACGTAGTGGTGGACGGACGACCCGGGCGGCCGTGGTGCCTGCCCCTGGCCGACCGGGCCCTGCCGGTCGCGGTGTAGCACCGCACCACCCTGACGATGCGCCGACGTCGCGCCGCTGTTCGGGATCAAACAGGCCGCCGCGCACCGCATCCTCGACCGGCTCGCGCCGCCTGCTCACGGCCCTTTTAGAGACCGGCCGGAACCCACCTGAGACAGTCCTCATCGTCGACGGCACCCTCGTCCCGGTCCGCGACCAGGCCATCGCCGCCCGGTCGAAGAACTACCGGTACTCGGTGAACATGCGGATCGTCCTCGACGCCGACACCCGGTTGGTCGTCGCCGCCAGCGACCCACGGCCGGGCAACCGCAACGACCGCACCGTCTCCGACGACTCCGGTGCCGCGTGGGCGACCCGCGGCGCGACCGTCACCGCCGACGGCGCCCCCCGCGCCCCCCGCACTGCATTGGCGTGGTCATCCCGCACCGCCACAACCGCTCCTACCGCGGCGTCCGCGCCCGCAACGAACAAGATGACCGCGACATTGGGTGACGTGACCCCGAGGAAGAAGCAGCCCGAACTGACCGCTGAGGCGCAGGCCGCGGCGGAGCGGGTCCGGCTGGCCCAGGAGCAGGGCCTGTCGTCAACGGGCCCGGACGGGCTGCTCAAAGCGCTCACCAAGACCGTCCTGGAGACGGCGCTGAACGAGGAGATGACCGAGCACCTCGGGCATGCGAAGGGTGGCCCGCCCGCGCAGCCGGGCGGGAACGTGCGCAATGGGAGCCGGCCGAAGTCGGTGCTGACGGAGAACACCGGCGAGGTCGAGATCGACGTGCCGCGCGACCGGGCCGGTCGTTCGAGCCGCAGATCGTGAACGAGCGCCAGCGCTGGTTGTGGGGGGTGGACGAGGTGGTGCTGTCGCTCTATGCCAAGGGTCTGACGACCGGTGAGATCACGGCGCATTTCGTGGAGATCTGCGGTGTTCATCGACGCCATCGTGGTGAAGGTCCGCGACGGTCAGGTCGCCAACCGGCCGTTCTCCGCCGCGATCGGCGTCACGTTGTCCGCACCACCTTCCGCCTGGCCGCCCGGGCAGTACTGGGACGAACTCGAACGCAAGTATCCGGCCCACCGCCGGAATCACGTTGGTGAAACAGTCCCCGAGGCAGGCCTCAGGCGGGCGTGATCCGCACCGGGAACTTCTTGATGCCGTTGACGAAGTTGCTGCGGATCCGCGTCACGTCGCCGGTCGGTTCGATCGAGCCGAGCCGAGGGAGCAGCTCCTCGAACATCAGCCGGATCTCCATCCGGGCCAGGTTGTTGCCCATGCACAGGTGCGGGCTGCCCTTGCCGAACGTCATGTGGTCGACGTTCGTCCGGGTGACGTCGATCGCGTAGGGGTTCTCGAAGACGTCCTCGTCGCGGTTGCCGGACGCGAACCACATGACGACCTTGTCGCCGGCCGCGATCTGCTTGCCGCCCAGCTCCAGGTCCCGGGTCGCGGTCCGCCGGAAGTGGTACACCGGCGACGCCCAGCGCAGCAGCTCCTCGACGGCGTTCTTCATCAGGTCGGGCCGCTCGGTCAGCAGGCGCAGCTGCGACGGCTGCTCCATCAGCCCGAGCATCGAGTTGCTGATCGCGTGCCGGGTGGTCTCGTTGCCGGCGATGACCAGCAGCGAGAAGTAGTTGTTGAAGTCCTGCTGGGAGAGCGGGATGCCGTCGTCCGGGAGCCGGTTGGCCAGGATCGTGATCAGGTCGGTGCCGGAGCCGCCGACCCGGTCGGCGCGCAGCCGGTTGCCGTAGTCCCAGACGTCCTGGACGGTCGGCGACCGGAACGGCAGGTGCCGGTACTTCTCCGACTCGGCGGTGTCGGCCCGCACCGTCGCGTAGTCCGGGTCGGTGTTCGCGACCATCTCGTTGCCCCAGGCGATCAGCTGCGGGGTGTCCTCGGCCGGGACGTCGAGCAGCCGGGCCAGCACCTGGATCGGGAAGTCGGCGCTGATCTCGGTCACGAAGTCGATCTCGCCGTCGTGGGCCGCCGCCGTCGCGAACGCCCGGTCGACGGTGTTCTTCGTGAGCTGACGCAGGAACGCCTCGTAGTTGCGCATCAGGTTCCGGGGCGTGAACTCGCGCTGGATCAGCTTGCGCAGCACCCGGTGGCGGCCGCCGTCCATCTCCAGGATCGAGCGCCGGAAGTCGCGCAGGTCGTCGTCGACGTCCTCCAGGCCGACGAACTGGGTCGACGTGAACGACTCGACGTCCCGGCCGACCGCCCAGATGTCGGCGTACCGGGTGACCGCCCAGAACCCGGTGCCGTCCTTCTCGTCGGTCCAGTGCACCGGGTCCTCGGCGCGCAGGGTGTCGAACTGCGAGTAGCCGCGCAGGTCGGCGAAGCCGTCGATGTCGGAGAGGTCGACGTCGCTCAGCGGGACCGGGGCGTGACGGGGCATCGGGGGAGCTCCTCAGATGTGGTACGTGTACTCCTGGAATTCCCAGTCGGTGATCCAGGTGCGGAAGCGCTCGATCTCGTCGCGCTTGTAGGCCAGGAACACGTCGACGAACGGCTTTCCGAGCAGGCCGGCGAACTCGGCGTCGGCCTCCAGCGCGTCCAGCGCCTCGCCCAGGCTCCGCGGCAGCGTGGCCGAGCGTGCGGGGTCGTAGCCGTAGCCGACCAGGGCGTCCGGCGGCTCGATCCGGTTGCGGATGCCCAGCAGCGCGCCGGCCAGCATCCCGGCGATGGCCAGGTACGAGTTGGCGCTGGCGTCACCCAGCCGCAGCTCGAGCCGGGACGCGGCCCCGCGCTCCGGCGGGATGCGCACCATCGCGCTGCGGTTGTCGAGGCCCCAGTCGATCAGCCAGGGGGCCAGCGTGTCCGGGCCGAAGCGCTTGTACGAGTTGATCGTGGGGTTGGCGACCGCGGCGATGGCCGGGGCGTGCTTCAGGATCCCGCCGATCGCGTGGTGGGCGACCGCCGACAGCCCGTCCGGGGAGGACGGATCGTCGAACGAACCGTCGGCCAGCGAGAAGTGCAGGTGGTACCCGGAGCCGCCCTCGTCGTTGAACGGCTTCGGCATGAACGTCGCCAGGTGGCCGTTGCGGCGGGCCAGCTCCTTGACCGCGTCCTTGAAGCGGTGGGCCCGGTCGGCCGCGTCCAGCGCGCCGCCGTGCCAGAGGTTGATCTCGAACTGGCCGGACGAGAACTCGTGGTTGGCCGCCACCACGTCGATGCCGTAGTCGCCGAGCTGGCGCAGCGACTGGAGCAGCACGTTCTCCGGGTCGCCCTTGCGGCCGGCCGTGTAGACGTTGCCGGTCCCCTCGCCGTAGCGCTTCCAGCCCGACGGTGACGCCGCCGACTCGGTAAGCAGGTAGAACTCGAGCTCCGGGCCGACGATCGGCGTCGCCGCCTCGGCCTCGAACTGCTCGCACAGGCTGCGTAACACCTGGCGCGGGCTTTCGGCGGCGGGTGTCCCGTCCGGATTGAAGACGTCGGCGATGCAGTGCGCGACGCCGGGCTCCCAGGGCAGCGGACGCAGCGTCGACAGGTCGGGGAACGCGACGACGTCGGGCAGGCCGGCCGAGAGGCCGCCCTCGAAGTCGACGACCCCGCCGCGCGGGGTCGTGCCGTAGACCGAGCGGCAGAACGCGACGCCGCCGCCGACCGTCCGGGAGAAGTGGTCGACCAAGAGGTCGCGACCGCGGTCGACTCCGATCAGGTCGGCGTAGCCGAGCCGGACGACGTCGATGCCGTCGGCGGTGAGCCGGTCCTGCGCGGGCCGCAGCCCCGAGGTGTCGAAGTGCGCCACGCCGCATCCTCCGGTTCGTTTGGGCCCGAACATTATCCGCGGGCGTCCAGGCTGACAAGACTTTCCAAGCGGGTCGCCACCGCATATCGTACGGATCCAAACGACATGAGGAGGGGCGAATGCCCGCGATGAACGGCTTCCTCTACCCCCGGAGCGCGTCCGGTGTCGCGTCGCTCGTCCCGTCCCCGCCGTGGTTCTACTCCGGCGACCTGCTGACGGTGGAGTACCGCACCGACCCGGCCAACGTCGAGGCGCTGCTGCCCGAGCCGCTGGAGCTCGCGCCCGAGGACCCTGGGGCGGTCGCGTTCATCTGGGCCGACTGGCAGTCGTGCTCGACGAGCCGGGAGGAGCTGCTCGACCCGGCCCGGGCCCAGTACAAGGAGGCGTTCGTCGTCGTCCGGTGTTCGTTCCGGGGCGTGACGTACTCGCGGTGCGTGTTCATCTGGGTCGACAAGGACTTCGCGATCGGCCGGGGCCTGCACCAGGGCTACCCGAAGAAGCTCGGCTCGATGTGGCAGACCCGGCCGCACCCGTTCGCGCAGGCCGCTCCGCGGATCGGGCCGGGCGGGACGTTCGGGGCCACGCTCGCCTCCTACGACCGGCGCCTGGCCGAGGCGGTCGTGACGCTGCGGGAGGAGTCGGAGACCAACGGCTTCGTCAACGGCCACCCGATGGCGCACCACCGCATCCTTCCCGACATCGCCGGGCACGGTGACGCGTTCAGCGAGCTGATCTCGTCCGGCGCGAGCGGGTTCCAGGGTGGGCCGGCCTGGACCGGCGACGCCGAGTTGCGGCTGTTCGAGGCCCCGACCGAGGAGGTCGCGCGGCTCGAGGTCGGCGAGATCATCGGGGGGTATTTCCGTCAGGTCGGCGTCGAGTGGAACGGGGGAGCGACGCTGGCCCGGCTGTGACTCACGAACTCGTGGAACACCGAGGCGTCGGTGTTCCAGAGGTCCTCGGGGTGCCACTGGAGGCCGAGGAACCAGCCGGGTAGATCGTCGATCTCGACGGCCTCGATGACGCCGTCCTCCGAGTGGGCGACCGCGCGCATCCCGTCGCCGAGGCGGTCGATGCACTGGTGGTGGAAGCAGGACACGTCGACGGTCGGGCCGGCCAGCGCGTGCAGCCTGGAGTCTCTCGCGATCGAGACCCGGTGACGGCGGTGGCGGTGGTGGGGGTCCATGTCCTGGACGATCCGGCCGCCCCGGGCCGCGTTCACGACCTGCAGGCCTCGGCAGATGGCCAGGAGCGGCGAGCCGGTGGCCAGGCAGTGCCGGGCGACCGCGAGGTCGAACGCGTCCTGCTCTTCGTCGACGTCGTAGAGGCTCGGGTGCGGGTGCTGGCCGGTCCAGTGGGCGGCCAGGTCGCCACCTCCTGGTAATAACACGCCCTGAGCCCAGGCTACGCGTTCAGGCACGTCCCCCGGCGCCGACGGGTGCATGGTCAGCGGTTCGCCGCCGGCCGCGAACACCGCCTCGGCCAGGGCCCGGGCGGTGACCTCGGCTTCGTACCGCAGGGCCGACGTCTTCGCGGCGAAGCGGCCCGGGATGGCGATCAGCGGTCTGCGCATCCGTGATCCGTCTTCACGAGCCGGCCGGCTGGGGCTTGCGGATGCCGCGGAACTCCCAGTCGCCGCCCTGGGCGGTGGAGAGGACCTCCTCGGACTCGCTCGGCTGGGCCCCGACGTCGGTGCGGATCGAGGTCGGCCCGCTCACGACGTGGTTGCGCAGCGTGCCGAGCCCTTCGACCTCGACCGCGACGACGTCCCCCGGGTACACCGTGCGCGAGATCGCCGGGGTGCCCGAGAGCAGCAGGTCGCCGGGCTGCAGCGTGATCGTCCGGGCGATGTCGGCGACCAGGTAGTGCATGTCCCACTGCATCTCGTCGGTGGTGCCGTCCTGTTTGACCTCGCCGTTGACCAGGGTGCGGATGCGCTTGCCGTGGAAGTCCCAGCCCTCGACGACGCCCGGGCCGATCGGGCACAACGTGTCGGCGCCCTTGACGCGCAGCATCGAGCCGGCGTCGGTGTCGCGGAAGTCGTGCAGCCCGAAGTCGTTGGCGACCGTGTACCCGCGGATGTAGTCGCCGGCCTCGGCCGGGGCGATGTTCCGGGCGGTCCGGCCGATGACGATCGCGATCTCGCCCTCGTAGTTGAGCCATTTGCAGCCCTCGGGGCGCACCACCGCGGCCTCGTGCGCGTTCAGCGCCGACACCGGCTTGTGGAAGTACGTCGGTGCGGGCGGGAGCGTCGTCTGCAGCTCCCGCACCCGGCTGAGGTAGTTCAGGTGGACGCACACGATCTTCGACGGGACGACCGGTGGGAGGTGCTGCGCATCGGCGACCGCCACGGTCCGGCCGTCGCCGGCCACCAGCACTTCCCCGGCGCGGACGACGTCGACCGGGTTACCGTCGAGCAGGATGCGGCGGGTCTCTCGGGTCACGGGGCAGCTCCTCAGCCGGCGGCCGGCAGGTCGGGACCGCCGGTCTGGCGGACGAAGTCGGGATCGGTCGGGGTGGCCTTGGACGGCGGGAAACCCTCGGCCGGGCGGTCGAACCAGAGGTGCACCTGACCGGTGCCGACCGAGTTCTCGTACTCGCCGAACCGGCGGCCCGGTGCCGTGCAACGCTCCTCGCCGATCGCCCCGATCATCATCTGGTAGTGCATGAACTTCGCCTCCGGGCGGAAGCGGAGGAACTCCGGCATCGTATCGATGACGGCCCGGTGGTCACCGGCCTGCAACCACTCGATCCGCTCGAGGTCGGCGGCCAGCGCCCCGGGGGAGTGGATGTGCTCGCGGCCGGCCGCCTCGTGGTCGCGGAGCTGGCGCAGCGGCCAGAACGTGTGCGACATCGCGCCCGAGGCGATCAGCACGACCTTGCGGTCGGACTCGGCGATCGCCTCGCCGAGCGCCCGGCCGAGCCGGTACGAATCCTCGCCGTCGGCGGTCTGGCAGACGCCGATCGAGATCCAGCGCTTGTCGGGCAGGCCCTGGCCGAGGAACTCCCACAGGTTCGTGGTCGCGTAGAAGATCGGGAGCTGGTGGTCGTCGATCGCGGTGATCCAGGTGGAGTGCTCGTCGGCCTTACCCGCGATCGCGTGCGCCAGCGAGGGGTCGCCGGGGAAGTCGTACGGCCGACGCTGCATGCCGCGGGGGAGCTCCTCCGAGGTGAACAGTCCGCTGCGCCGGTCCTGCGCGGTGACGACGAACTCGACCGTGGTGGCCCAGTGGGAGTCGAGGACGACGACCGTGTCGTAGTCGAGCGTGTCGAACACTTCCCGCCGTAGCTGGTGCAGGCCTTCCACGAGGCTGGATTCCCGTCCGTGGTTCAGCTCGCGCCGGGTCTCTTCCGGCAGCACGATCGTGGGGACGTGGGCCAGCAGGCCGGCGCCGACTACCTCACCCATGGGTCGAGTCCTTCCAGCCGACGGGGCTGAACACGCTGTTCTTGACGTCGCAGTAGAAGTCGAACGACCAGGGGCCGCCCTCGCGTCCGATGCCGGACCGGCCGTTGCCCCCGAACGGGGCCTCGAGGTCGCGGACGAAGAAGCAGTTCACCCAGACGGTGCCCGCGTTCAATCGATGGGATACCCGCTCGGCGCGGGACCTGTCGCCGGTGACCAGCGTGGCCGCCAGACCGAAGCGGGTGTCGTTGGCGCGCTCGACGGCCTCGGGCTCGTCGGCGAACGTCTCGATCGTGACGACCGGGCCGAAGACCTCCTCGGTGCGGATCTCCTCGCCGGGATCGGTGAGTACCGTCGGGCGGTAGTAGAGGCCGCCGAGTTCCTCGTTGGGTCCGCCGCCGAGCTTCACCGTGGCGCCGTCCGCGATCGCGCGGCGGACGAACCCGTCGATCCGCTCGAAGTGCCGTCGGGAGACGAGCGCGGACTGGTCGGTCCGTTCGTCGCGGGGGTCGCCCTGCCGCAAGGCCGCGGCCTTCTCCACCAGGCGTGCGGTGAACTCGTCGGCGATCGACGCCTGGACCAGCATCCGGGCCGCCTTCAGGCAGACCTGGCCGGCGTTGTCGAACTGCTCGACCGCGATGTCGACGGCCAGGTCGAGGTCGGCGTCCTCGAACACCAGCAGCGGGGACTTGCCGCCGAGCTCGAACGAGAGCGGGACGATGTTCGGCGCGGCCGCGCGGGCGATGACCCCGGCGGTGGGGACCGAGCCGGTGAACGCGATCCGGTCGACGTCCTCGTGTGCGGTGAGCGGCGCGCCGGCGTCCGCACCTGTGCCCTGCACGACGTTGAAGACCCCGGCCGGGACGCCGGCCTCGTGCAGGACGTCGGCGAGCAGGCTCGCGGTGAGCGGGGCCCACTCCGGCGGCTTGAGGACCACGGTGTCGCCGGCGGCCAGAGCCGGCCCGATCCGCCAGGTGGCCAGCATCAGCGGCGCGTTCCAGGGGGTGATGATCGCGACGACGCCGGCCGGGTCGTAGGTGATCCGTTCGCGGTGGTTGCGCACCGACAGGTCGGGGTGGCCGAGCTGCTTCTCGGCGTAGTCGGCGAACGCCCGGAAGTTCAGCGCGACCCGGGGCATGACCCCGCGCCGGTGGCTGCGGATCAGCGAACCGTTGTCAAGGGTCTCGACCCGGGACAGGTCCTCGATGCGGGCCTCGATGCCGTCGGCGGCACGCCGGAGGATCGCGCTGCGCTCGGCGACCGGCAGCGCCGCCCAGGCCGGGAACGCGGCCCGCGCGGCCGCGACCGCCGCGTCGACATCGTCCGGCCCGCCGGCCGCGACCCGGGCGATCTCCTGCTCGTCGATCGGGGAGACGTCCGCGAAGGTGCGGTCCGACGGGACGCGCCGGCCGCCGATCCAGTGGCGCAGATCGACGCGGACGCCGTCGACCGTGGCGAAGTGGTCCATCGCTGCCCTCCGGGTCGTTTGGTCCCAAACGTAATGCGCGGGCGTGTGCACGGGCAAGAGTCCGAATGATTTGCCGCTGACCTATCGACAAGTCATTCGGCCCCGAATATCTTCTTGTCGCCCAGGTCACATTCGCGGCCGCTGAGCTCCGTGCGTCCGAGGCAGAGAGGCTTCCATGAGCGCTGAACGGACTACCTCGAGAACTCCGGCCGGTTCCGATCAACTTGCGCCGAACCGGCTGGGCATTGCCGGAATTGTCTTCTTCGTTGTCGCGGCGGCGGCGCCTCTGGTCGGCATGACCGGCGCGGTGCCGGTCGCCATCGTGCTCGGCAACGGCGCGGCCGCGCCGGGGGCGTATCTGGTGGCCGGGCTCGTGCTGCTGGTGTTCAGCGTCGGCTACTCGGCGATGAGCCACCGGGTGACGAACACCGGCGCGTTCTTCGCGTTCGTCGGCCGGGGGCTGGGCATCGTCCCCGGGGTCGGGACCGCGTTCGTGTCGTTGCTGGCTTACATCGCGGTGCAGCTGGCCATCTTCGGGTTCTTCGGGGCGGTCGCCCACGAGCAGCTGAAGGCGCACCTCTCGATCGACCTCCCGTGGTGGGCCTGGACGCTGCTGGCCTGGGCCGTCGTGCTGACGTTGTCCCTGCTCCAGGTCGACATCGGAGCGAAGGTGCTCGGCGTGCTGATGGGCGTCGAGGTGCTGTCGCTGCTGCTCGTCGCCGTGGTCGTGCTGGTGCGGGGCGGCGGGCCGGACGGGCTCGGGTTCGCGGACTCGTTCTCGCCCGCGAAGATCTTCAGCGGCGGGTTCGGCGGCTCGGCCGGGATCGCGCTGGCGTTCGCGTTCGCGTCCTACATCGGGTTCGAGGCCACCGCGATCTACGCCGAGGAGACCAAGGACCCGAAGCGGGCGGTTCCGCGGGCCACCTACACCGCGGTCGCGCTGATCGCCGTGCTGTTCGCGCTGACGTCGTGGGCCGTCGTCAGCGGCGTCGGCAGCGCGCACGTCGTCGACGAGGTTGCGAAGCGGTCGTCGATCGACGGGACGCCGCTGGCCGACCCGGCTCAGGTGCTGTTCTCGGTCGCCGAGCAGTACGTCGGCGGGTGGCTCTCGACGCTGCTGAGCTGGCTGGTGCTGAGCAGCCTGTTCGCCGGGTTGTTGGCGTTCCAGAACAGCGCGGCCCGGTACTTCTTCGCGATGGGGCGGGCCGGTGCACTGCCCCGGGCTCTCGACCGGGTCAACGGGCGGGGCGCGCCGGTGCTCGGCTCGATCGCGACGTCGGTGATCACCTTCGTCGTCATCGGGCTGTTCGCGCTGACCGGGAAGGACCCGGTGCTGAACCTGTTCAACTGGTTCAGTGGGCTCGCGGTGCTGGCGATCGTGCTGGTCGAGATCTTGGTGTCCTGCGCGGTGATCGTCCACTTCCGGCGGGAGCCGGCCGGGGGTGCGACCGTGTGGCAGACCGTCGTCGCGCCGGTCGCCGCGATCGTCGGCTTGGCGCTGGCCGGGTACCTGATCATGGCCCGGTTCGGGCTGCTGGCCGGCACGAGCTCGAACCCGGACGATGCGCTGACGGTGTTCTCGCTGTCGGCCACCGGCTGGACGCTGGTGCTCGCGCCGTTCGTCGTGCTGGTGGTCGGGTTGGTGCTGGGAGCGGTGCGTCGGAGCGCCGAGAACGAGGGCGCGGTCGCCGACCTGGTGAGCTGAGAAACACTTCACCCGGTGCCGGACAGGTAGGGAGTGTGGAACGACTGCAGCGTGAACAGTTCCGAGCGTTCTACGCCGACGCCTACGCCCCCGTCCTGCGTTTCGTGCAGCGCCGGGTGCCTGCTTCGCAGGCCGAGGACATCGTCGCCGACGCGTTCCTGATCGCCTGGCGCCGTTTCGACGACGCACCCCCGCAGGCCGACGATCGACGGGCCTGGCTGTTCGGCGTCGCGCGGAACTGCCTGCTGAACGTCAACCGGGGCCAGGAGCCCAGATCCTCGGCATCACCCCGACCGCCTATCGCCTGCGATTACTCCGTGCCCGACGCGCGCTCCGCCGGCACCTCGACGCCACTCCGGTGAGGACACGACCATGACCGAGACCAGGGACCTCCTGCGCCTGCTCGACCCGGCCGACGCCGAGCTCTCCGTCGACCAGCACCAGCGCGCGGCCGCGTCGCTGGAGCGGATCCTGGCGGAGCCGGTGACCCAGCCGCGGCGGAGCCGGAGGCTGCTGGCGGCGGCCGCCGCCGCCTGCGCGCTGGCCGCCGGAGCCGTCACGTTCTTCCACACCGGCGACGACGGTCAGGCCTACGCCTCCTGGACGCCCGCGCCCCGGCCGCTGACCCACGACGAGGCCGGCCGGCTGGGTTCGCAGTGCCGGCGCTGGCTGCGCGGCAGCATGCTCGACGCCCGGCGGGCCCACCTGGCGCTGGCCGAGCGGCGCGGGGAGTTCGTCGTGCTGCTCTACCGCACCGACGTCCCGGACATGTCCGGCGACTGCCTGCTGCGCAACCCGGCCGGCACCGACGACGTCGACCTGATCGGGGCCGGCGCCACCGGCAGCGACGCCCCGGCCCGGCCGGCCCCGCTCGGCGCGCTCGTCGAGGGCGGGTTCAGCCAGTTCCACGAGGCGTCGGTCACCGACGGGGCGGTGGGCCGCGACGTGACCGGGGTGACCGTGCACGCCGGGAAGTTCACGGTCGAGGCCACCGTGCACGACGGCCGGCACGCGGCCTGGTGGCCCGGCCCGGCGTTCGACAGCACCGAACCGCCGGAGAGCGGCCAGTGGGCGCCGACGTCGATCGTGCACTACGACCTCACGCTGACCGACGGCACCGTCCGCCGGGACGTCCACCCGGTGCGCCCGGGCTGAGCGCTCACCAGGCCCGGAACGTCGGCGGCCCGTCCCCGGCCCGGTGCAGGACGTCGAACACCTGCCGGGCCTGTTCGCGGTTCCGGCGGCGCAGCGCGCGCCGCAGCCCGGTGACCGGCCCCAGCATCCGCAGCACCAGCGGCAGCCGCTCGACGACGAACGTCGAGGAGAACACGGTCGTGGTGTCGCCGGCGTCGGTCGCCTCGAGTATCCAGCGGCCTTCCAGGCGCGCCGGAATCAGGTGGTACAGGTAGACCCGCCCGGCCGCGGTACGCAGCTCCAGACGGTGCGACGTCCCGCCCACCTTCTCGTACCGCTGCACCAGCAGGTGCCCGTACGCCGCGGTGATCGTCGTGCGCTGCGGCCACGCATCGGACAGCGTCGCGTCGAGATCGACCCCGGTCACCGGCGTGAACAACGTCGTGGAAAGGCGGAGGCGCATACCCGTCCCGGTCGGTACTGATGGGGCGGCTGCGACGCTGCGGCCTGAACGCTGGAAGCATACGGATCACCCCGTACGGTTGGATGAGCGCCGTGGCTACCAAGGAATACGGGATCTTCCTCCCGATCGGCAGCGGCGGATGGATGCTCTCCACCACCGCTCCGCATCCCGAGGCGACCTACGCGTACAACAAGCGCGCCGCGCTGCACGCCGAGTCGATCGGGCTGGACTTCGTCATGACGATGGCGAAGTGGCGCGGCTTCGGCGGCAGCACCGACCACTGGGGCGAGAGCCTCGAGTCGATGACGATGATGTCCGCGCTGGCCGAGGCCACCGAGCGGGTCAAGATCTGGGCGACCGTGCACGCGAACGTCCACAACCCCGGCATCGCGGCGAAGATGTTCACGACCCTGCAGCAGATCTCCGGCGGCCGGGCCGGCATGAACATCGTCAACGGCGCCTACGCGGCCGAGTTCGAGCAGTTCGGGCTGTGGAGCGACCTGTCCAAAGAGGACCGCTACCGGATGACCGCGGAGTGGACCGACGCCGTCCTCCGGCTCTGGTCCTCCGACCGCGTCACGCTCGACGGTGAGTTCTACACGCTGAAGGACGCCGAGTCCCGGCCCCACCCGGCCACCCGGCCCACGCTGATCAGCGCCGGTCAGTCCCCGGCCGGCCGCGCCTTCCAGGCGAAATACGCCGACGGCGCGTTCCTCTCGGCGAACACGCTGGAGGAGATGCGCGACTTCTCCCGGGACGTCCACCAGAAGGCGACGGACGCCGGACGGGACGTGAAGACGTACTCGATGCTGATGGTCGTCCAGGAGGAGACCGACGCCGAGGCGGCGGAGAAGGTCCGGCAGTGGGGCGAGGGACTCGACCGGGAGGCGCTCGCGACGATGCAGGCGTCCTGGGGTTTTCCGCCCGACCGGGCGCGCGCATGGGCCGAGGGAGCCACCGGGGAGGCCGCGTTCCAGTCACCGTACGTGAGCGGATCGGCCGAGACGGTCGTCGCGCACATCCGGCGGATCGTCGGCGAGGCCGAGCTCGACGGGCTGATGCTGATCTTCCCGGAGTACGACCGGGACATCCTCCGGTTCGGCGAGACCGTGCTGCCCCGCCTCCGTGAGCTGGACCGATGAGCGACCGCAGGCGCGCCGCGCTGGCCGGCCTGGGCCCGGCGCTGCTGGTCGTCGACGTGCAACGGTCGTTCGGGGATCCGGCGTTCCTCGCCGGTCACGGTCTGTCGCCGGCCGCGTCCGCCGCGGTCGAGGCCGCGGTCACCACCACCAAGACCTTGGTGGACGCTGCGCGGGCGCGCGACGTTCCGGTGGTCTGGATCGGGCTCGGGACGGATCCGGCGACGCCGTGGCGGGCCAGCCTGTGGCTGCGCACCGGCGACCCGGACGCGCCCTACGGCCCCGACGAGCCGTGCCTGATCGGGACGCCGGGCGCGGAGTGGTACCGGGTCGCGCCCGCGCCCGGCGAGACCGTGGTCACCAAGCGGGGCTACAGCGGGTTCCTCGGGACCGGCCTGGAGTCCCGGCTGCGCGACGCCGGGATCGGCTGGGTCGCGGTCGCCGGCCTGACCACCGAATGCTGCGTGGCCGCCACCGCGACCGACGCGTTCCAGCTCGGCTGGCCGGTGCTGCTGCCGACCGACGCGGTCGCCGCCTACGACCCGGGCATGCACGAGGCCGCGCTGGCCCAACTAGCCCTCAACGTCGCTGTCCCCACGACGGCCGAGGACCTGACCGCCCTCTGGGGGTAGCCGGAGGCGACGACCCACCGAACCTCACCGTCGGCCAGTTCCGGCGCGCCCCCGAGGCCGCGGAGCAGCTTGCGGGCCCGGACGTTGTCCGGCGCGATCCACGCCACCACCCCGGCGAACCGCAACTGCCCGGCCACCCCGACCAGATACCGCGCGAGCGCCCGCCCGACCCCCGCGTTCTGCCAGTCGTCGCGCAGGAGCAGCGACACCTCGGCCATCCCGGTCGCGGTCACCCGCAGGAGCGTCGCGAAACCGATCACCGCGTCGCGCTCGTCCGGCCCGGCCAGCACGAACGTCCGGCCGCGGGCCGGGTCGACCATCCGTCGCCATTCGCGGTCGAGCAGCGCGCCGCGCCCGGCCGCGTAGCGGCTGATCAGGGTCCGGGGCGAGCAGCGGCCGTGCATTTCGTTGACCGCGGTCAGGTCGTCCGCGGTCGCCGCGCGCACCACGACCGGCACGCCGGACGCGGTCCGGATGATGCGTGAACTCATGCCTCCACGGTGAGCCGCCGGGGTCGGCCGGACGACCCGCTCCCGAACGCCTAGAACGTTCTCGTCCGAACATTCGTTCGTCCGACCCACCCGGTGACGATCAGGTACAGCGCGGCGCTGTACGTCGCCATGACCAGCACGTCCCGGCCGGGGAACCCGGCGTCGGCGGCCCCGAGACCGATCAGCAGGTCGGAGACGAGGAAGAGCGCGCCGCCGGCCGCGGTCCGCCGGGACACCCCGGCGGCGGTGGCCGCCATCGCGCTCAGCGCGAGGCTGTAGACGGCGACCGGGACCGCCAGGTCGCCGAGCCGGTCCCACAGCAGCACGTTGGCCACGACCCAGACCACCGCGTACCCCACGAACGGACGAGGCCGCGCCCACGGCGCGAACGCGACGATCAGGCACACCTGGGTACCCAGGAAGAACCCCATTCCGACGAGAAACGCCAGGTCATCGTCGACCAGGAGCGCGATGTCGCCGGCGGTCGCGAAGGCCAGCGCGGCCGTGACCAGGTCGGGGCGGCCCCGGCGGAGCGCGTACCCGGCCAGCAGCGGCGCGAGCAGCGGCTTGGCCACCCACTGCAGAGCGGTCCAGCCGAGCGCGACCGCGACCAGTTCGACGACCGCGACCACGGCGAACAGCGTCAGCATCGACGGACCCTATCCGGCGCCCGAGGCACTCAGGGCCGGGTTCCGGATGCCGATCGGGACAGATGTGACCCGAGTGCTCGCGGACGAGCGCACCGGCTCCGCGCCCTCGGACCGGCCGGAGCCGGTCCCGAGCGGCACCCGGACCGCCGCCTGGGTCCTCGCCGGCGCCTCGGTGGCGGTGCTGGCCGTGCTGATCGCGGGCCCGCCGGTGCTCCGCGACCCGCTGGGTCTGGCCGGCTCGCTGACCGGCATGGCCGCGGTCGGGTACGGCACGTTCCGGGTCGCGATCCCGGCCGACCGGGCGCCCTGGAGGCTGATGTGCGTCGCCGCCGTGCTGTTCCTGGCCGGGCTCGTCACCCGGGCCGTGGTGCCGGGCGCGGCGGTGTCCCCGCCGACGACCGCGGCGCTGGTCCCGGACGCGTTCGTCGTCCCCGGCTACCTGGTCACCGCGTCCGCGTTCGCCGGGCTGCTCAACCGGCGGCGGGCGAACCGCGACGACCCGGCCTGGGTCGACGCGGTGCTCGTCGGCGTCGCGTCGATGTTCCTGGCCTGGACGTTCCTGGTCGAGCCGTCGCTCGACCAGACCGGCCTGCCGGTCATCCGCCTGGCCAACTCGTTCTTCCCGGTCATCGACGTCGTGCTGATCGTCCTGGTGGCCCAGCTCGCGCTGGCCGGCGGCGTCCGCGCGCCCGCGCTGTGGTTGCTGATCCTCGGCGCGGTCAGCCTGTTCACCGGCGACTTCCTCTACGCGGTCCGCGACGGCGGCCTCGCCGGGGTCCCGCTCGCCTACATCAACGCGCTCTTCACGAGCGCGTACCTGCTGTTCGGCGCGGCCACCCTGCACCCCTCCATGCGGACGTTGACCGAGCCGCAGCCGATCGTCGTCCAGCCGCTCTCGAAGGCCCGGACCGTGCTGATCGGGCTCGTCCTGCTGATCCCGGCGATCGTGATGTCGGTGGGGCCGGCCGGTGGCCTGCTCGGCACGGTCGTCCGGACCGTGCTGTGCGCGCTGCTGGTGCTGGCCGTGCTGTTCCGGGTGGTCCGGTCGAACAACTCCCGGGTCCGGGCCGAGGACGCGATCCGCCGCCGGGCCACCCACGACGCGCTCACCGACCTGCCCAACCGGGAGCTGCTCACCGACACCGTCGCGGCCTGGGGCGACCGCGCGGTCGCCGAGGGGCACGAGATCAGCCTGCTCTTCCTCGACCTCGACCGGTTCAAGCTGGTCAACGACCACTGGGGCCACGGGGTCGGCGACGAGCTGCTCTGCGCGGTCGCCGGACGCCTGTCCGCGCACGTCCGCGGCCACGACCTGGTCTGCCGGATCGGTGGGGACGAGTTCGTCGTCGCGCTGGCCGGCCCGTCGAACGAGGTCCTGGCCGAGGCGGCCGCCGGACGGGTGCTGGACCTGTTCGCCCGGCCGTTCCCGCTCTCGGTCGGCGACGTCGTGGTGTCCGCGTCGATCGGCGTGGCCAGCGCCGCGAGCAGCACCGAGGCGCTGGAGCTGATCCGGGACGCCGACACCGCGATGTACCAGGCCAAGGCGACCGGCCGGAATCGGTACGCCCGGTTCGACACCGAGATGCGCGACGAGGTCCGCGACCGGACGACGCTGGAGCAGGCCCTGCGCGGTGCCCTGGAGCGCGGCGAGCTCTACGCGACCTACCAGCCGATCATCGACCTGAAGACCGGCGAGCTCGACGGCTTCGAGACGCTGATGCGCTGGCAGCACCCCACGCTGGGGGCGGTCTCGCCGCTGCGGTTCATCCCGATCGCCGAGGAGACCGGGCTGATCGTCGGGGCCGGGGCCTGGCTGCTGCGCGAGGCCGCGGCGCAGCTGGCGATCTGGCGCGCGGCCGGGCCACCCCGGCTGCACATCTCGGTGAACGTGTCGGTACGTCAGCTGCGAGACCGCCAGCTGGTCGGAATCGTCCGGGACGTCCTGGCCGAGACCGGGCTGCCGCCCGAGGCGCTCTGGCTGGAGATCACCGAGTCCGGGGTCATGGAGGACCTGGAGACCGCGCTGGCCACGCTCGACGCGCTCCGCGCGCTCGGCGTCACGCTGGCCGTCGACGACTTCGGCACCGGGTACTCGTCGCTCAGCTACCTCAACCGGCTGCCGGTCGGCATCGTCAAGCTCGACCGCTCGTTCGTGTCCGACGTCGGAGCCCACGGCGCCAACGAGTCGATCGTCCGGGCCGTGCTGGCGATGGCGCGGGCCCTCGACCTGCGGGTGGTGGCCGAGGGGGTCGAGACCGCGGTCCAGCGCGACTGGCTGCGTGACCAGGGCTGCGACCTGGTGCAGGGCTGGCTCTACGGCAAACCGCTCCCCGCGTCGGACATCGCCATCGGCTGACGCCGAATCCACCCCGCGCGAATCTTTGTTCACTTAGGATCACGGCACGACGCGAGGAGACGCCGTGGTCACCTTCACCTTGTCGCAGGTCTTCCGGACGGCGGCCGCCGCCGTCCCCGACACCGAGGCCATCGTGTGGCGGGACCGCCGCCTCACCTACCGGAGCGTGGACGAGCGCGCCGACGGCTTCGCCCACTACCTGGCCGGGCGCGGACTCGGGGCCCGGCGCGAACGGGCCGAGCTCCAGGGCCACGAGTCGGGCCAGGACCACGTCGGCCTCTACCTCCGTAACAGCCCGGAGTACATCGAGGCGATGGTCGGCGCCCACCGGGCCCGGTGCGCGCCGTTCAACGTCAACTACCGGTACGTGGCCGAGGAGCTGCTCTACCTGCTCACCGATGCGCACGCCCGGGTGCTCGTGTACCACGCCGAGTTCGCGCCCAGCCTGGCCGCGGTCCGCGACCGGTTACCCGCGCTCGAGGTGCTGATCCAGGTCGCGGACGACAGCGACCACGACCTGCTCGACGGCGCCGTCGACTACGAGACCGTCGTCGCGACGCCCCCGCCCGGCCCGATGCCGACGCCCTCTGGCGACGACCTGCTGATCCTCTACACCGGCGGAACGACCGGGATGCCGAAGGGCGTCCTCTGGCGGCAGGACGACATCTACGTCGCGGCGATGGGCGGCACCCCGTTCGGCTCGACCGAGCCGTACCCGTCCTACGACGCGATCGCCGCCGCCGCGGCCGCGAACCCGGGCGGGCAGCGGGTGCTGATGATCCCGCCGTTCATCCACGGCGCCGCCCAGTGGAGCGCGTTCTACACGTTCACCAACGGCGGCACGGTGTTCCTGCTCGACGACGTCCGGCACCTCGACGCGGCGGCGGCCCTGCGCCTGATCGTCGACGAGCGGGTCGCGTCGATCCCGGTGCTCGGCGACGCGGTCGTGCTGCCGGTCGTCGAAGAGATCGAACGGGCGATCGACGACGGCCGGCCGTACGACCTGAGCAGCCTCGCGGCGATCTCCAACGGCGGCGCACCGCTCTCTCCGGGCATGCGGGAGCGACTGATGCGCGTGCTGCCGGACCTGCTCCTGCTCGACGCCGGGGGCGCGTCGGAGACCGGCATCCAGATGAGCGCGCTCTCGGCGCGCGAGGCGATGACCGAGGCCGGGGTGTTCGACGCGCACGAGCAGACCGCGGTCATCGACGACACGCTCGGCCGGGTCCTCGACGAGGGCGACGGCTGGCTGGCCCGGCGGGGGCGGATCCCGCTCGGCTACCTCGGCGACCCGGACAAGACCGCCCGCACGTTCCCGGTCGTGGCCGGTGAGCGCTGGTCACTGCCCGGCGACCGCGCCACGCGGCTGCCCGACGGGCGGGTCCGGCTGCTCGGCCGGGACAGCGCGACGATCAACACCGGCGGTGAGAAGGTCTTCGCCGAGGAGGTCGAGCGGGCGATGCTCGCGCACCCGGCCGTCCGGGACGTGATCGTCTCGAGTCGGCCGTCCGATCGGTGGGGGAGCGAGGTCGTCGCGATCGTCGAGCTGAACCCGGAGGAGGACGCGACCGACGCCGACCTGGTCGCCGAGGCCGCGCGTCACATCGCCCGCTACAAGCTGCCGAAGGCCGTGGTCCGGGTGCCGGAGATCGTCCGGTCCCCGTCCGGGAAGGCCGACTACCGGTGGGCGAAGAACCTGGTCAGGCCGCGAGATCCGGCGCGCTGAGGTACTTCGAGAGCGCCACCGCGGCGTCGCGGCCGGCCCGGTTCGCGCCGACCGTCGACTGGGACGGTCCGAAACCGATCAGGTGGACGCGCGGCTCGCCGGCGACCTGGGTGCCCTCGATGCGGATGCCGCCGAGCTCGTTGCGCAGGCCGAGCGGGTCCAGGTGCGGGAGCGCGGCCTTGAAGCCGGTGGCCCAGAGGATCGTGTCCAGGGCCGTGAACGTGCCGTCGGCCTCGCGCACGCCGGTCGGCTCGATCGCGGTGAACATCGGGCGCCGGTCCAGCGCACCGCGGGCCCGGGCCGCCAGCGCGTACGGCGTCCAGGCCAGGCCCGTGTAGGAGACGACGCTGCCGGTCGGCCTGCCGGCCTCGGCGTCCGCGGTGACCTTGGCGATCGTCTGACGCCCGGCCTCCGGGTCGAACTCGCCGGCCCGGAAGACCGGCTCGCGCCGGGTGTACCAGAACGTCGTGGCGACCCGGCTGATCTCCTCGAGCTGCTGCACGGCCGAGATCCCGCCCCCGACGACGGCGACGTTCCGGCCGGCGAAGTCGTCGAGTCGGACGTAGTCGGAGGTGTGGAGCTGGCGGCCGGTGAACGTCTCCTGGCCGGGGTAGTGCGGGCGGACGGGGTTGGTCCAGGTGCCGGTCGCGTTGATGACCGCGCGGGTGCGCCAACGGCCGCCGGTGGACTCGACGAGCAGGTCCCGCCCGTCCTCGCGGACCGCCGTGACGGTCACCGGGCGGACGATCGGCAGGTCGTTGGCCTGCTCGAACGCGGCGAAGTAGCGGGGCACCGCGGTGCGGCTCGGCTCGTCCGGGTCGATCGGCGGCTGGGGGAAGCCGGGCAGGTCGAAGATCCCGTTGACGGTCGCCATGCGCAGCGACTCCCAGCGGTGCCGCCACGCACCACCGGCGGCCGGCTCGGCGTCGAGCACGACGAAGTCGACGCCCCGACGCTTCAGGTGGTAGCCCGCCGACAGCCCGGCCTGACCACCGCCGATCACCACGACGTCCGTTCGTTCCACGTTGCCGAAACAACGCCGGAGCGGGCGTATTCCGGGCCCGTTACTGTCGGGAGGATCGGGCCGACCCGGACGAGAGGACACGATCGATGCGTGATGCGGTCATCTGCGAGCCGCTGCGGACTCCGGTGGGCGGGTTCGGCGGCGCCCTGCGGGACGTCCCGCCGCACGAACTGGCCGCGACCGTCATCCGCGCGCTGATCGACCGCACCGGCCTGCCGCCCGAGGCGGTCGACGACGTCCTGCTGGGCAACTGCTACCCGACGATGGACGCGCCGGCGATCGGCCGGGTCGCCGCGCTGGACGCCGGGCTGCCGGTGACCGCGTCCGGGCTGCAGATCGACCGGCGGTGCGGGTCGGGCCTGCAGGCCGTGCTGTACGCGGCGATGCAGGTGCAGTCGGGCGCGTCGGACGTGGTGCTGGCCGGCGGGGCCGAGTCGATGTCGAACGCGCCGTTCTACTCGACCGCGATGCGCTGGGGTGTGAAGGGCGGCCCGGGCGTGCTGCTGAAGGACGCGCTGGCCGCCGGGCGGGTCACCGCGGGCGGTGTCAACTTCCCGGTGCCGGGCGGGATGCTGGAGACGGCCGAGAACCTGCGCCGCGACTACGCGATCCCGCGGGCCGAGCAGGACGAGTACGCGGTGCGCAGTCATCAGCGCGCGGCCGCCGCCGCGGCGTCGGGAGTGTTCGCGGAGGAGATCGTGCCGGTCACCGTCCGCGGCCGGAAGGCCGACGTCGTCGTGGACGCGGACGAGCACATCCGGCCGGACTCGTCGGTCTCGAAGCTGGCGACGCTGCGGCCGGTGCTGGGCCGCGACGACCCCGACGCGACCGTGACCGCGGGCAACGCGTCCGGGCAGAACGACGGGGCCGCGCTCTGCATCGTGACCTCGCCGGAGACGGCGGCCTCGTACGGTCTGACGCCGCTGGTACGGCTGGTGTCCTGGGGCGTCGCCGGGGTGGCGCCGAAGACGATGGGCATCGGGCCGGTGCCGGCCGTGGCCAAGGCGCTGGGCCTGGCCGGGCTCGCGCTCAAGGACCTCGACCTGATCGAGCTGAACGAGGCGTTCGCCTCCCAGGTGCTGGCCTGCACCCGGGAGTGGGGCTTCACGGTTTCGGATTTCGAGCGTCTGAACGTGCACGGCTCCGGCATCTCGCTGGGGCACCCGGTCGGGGCGACCGGCGGCCGGATCCTGGCCACGCTGAGCCGCGAGATGGTCCGCCGCGACGCCCGTTACGGTCTGGAGACCATGTGTATCGGCGGTGGCCAGGGCCTCGCCGCGGTGTTCGAGAGGGTCTGATGCTTCCGCTGTCCGGCTTGCACGTCGTCGACCTGTGCACGTACGTCGCCGGGCCGTCGGCCTGCATGACGCTGGCCCAGCTCGGAGCGGACGTCGTCCGCGTCGATCCGATCGGCGGCGCGACCGACACCCGGCGGCTGCCGCTCGCGCCCGGCGGGCGGAGCCTCTACTGGGCCGGCCTCAACCGGGGCAAACGCTCGATCGAGGTCGACCTGCGCAGCGAGGCCGGGCGGGACGTCGTCCGGGGGCTGCTGGCGGTGCCCGGTGACGGGCACGGGATCCTGGTCACGAACGCGGTCGGCCAGGCCTGGCTGCGCCACGCGGCGCTGCTGGAGGTCCGGCCCGACCTCATCCAGGTGCAGATCGGTGGGCGCGCGGACGGGCGCCCGGCCGTCGACTACACGGTCAACTGCGAGGTCGGGCTGCCCTGGGTCACCGGCCCGGTCGACGCGAGCGCGCCGGTCAACCACGTGCTGCCGGCCTGGGACCTGATCACCGGTGCGCACGCGGCCCTCGCCGTCGTGTCGGCCGAGCGGCTGCGCCGCGCGACCGGTGCGCCGCAGCTCGTCGAGATCAACTTGGCCGACGTCGCGGTCGCGACGATGGCGCACCTGGGTTTCGTGGCCGACGTGGTCGTGAACGGCTCGCAGCGGCTCCGCGAGGGCAACTACCTCTACGGCAGCTACGGCTGCGATTTCCCCACCGCGGACGCCCGGCGAGTCATGGTCGTCGCGCTGACGAACCGGCACTGGAACAACCTGATCCGGCTGACCGGCACCGAGGACGTGCTGGCGGCGATGGAGAAGGCACTCGGCGTCGACTTCGCGGCCGAGGAGGCCCGGTACCGGTACCGGGACGTGATCTCGGCGCTGCTGCGGCCGTGGTTCGAGCAGCGCACGCACGCCGACGTCGTGGCCGCGCTGGAGGGTGCGCACATTCTGTGGGGCGACTACCGGACGATCGAGGAGATGACCCGGTCGGGGGACGGGCTGCTGGCGACGAGTGGGCTGTTCACCGAGGTGGACGACCCGGCACTGGGCCGGTACCCGGTGCCGCTGCCGGTGGCACGCCCGTCCGGGTGGGCGCCGCCGGTGCCCGGGCCGGCGCCGGCCGTGGGCGCGGACACCGGAAACGTGCTGAGCGACTGGCTGGGGCTCTCCGGCTCCGAGGCGGCCGGGCTCGCCGAGACCGGCGCCGTCCGCCTCCCGGTCTAGGAGCGCTTGGCGAGGAACGGGGCCAGGCGGGTGAGGGCCTCTTCGATCGGGGCGGTGGCGCCGGCGAAGGAGAGGCGGACGTAGCGGTGACCGTCGACCGGGTCGAAGTCCACGCCCGGCGCGATCGCCACGCCGGTCTCGCCGAGCAGCTCGTACGTCAGCCGCATCGAGTCGTCGGTCAGGTGACCGACGTCCGCATAGACGTAGAAGGCGCCGTCGGCGGGGGCGAGGCGGTCGATGCCCAGCGCGGGGAGGCCGTCGAGCAGCAGCGAGCGGTTGAGCGCGTAGCGCTCGACGTGCGAGTCGGCCTCGGCGTACGACTCCGGGGTGAACGCGGCGACGGCCGCGTACTGGGGGAGCGCGGGCGGGCAGATCGTCAGGTTGCCGGTCAGCCGGTCGACCGCCCGGCGCAACCCCTCGGGCACCAGCAGCCAGCCGAGCCGCCACCCGGTCATCGAGAAGTACTTCGAGAACGAGTTGACGACGATCGCCTCGCGGGAGGTCTCCCAGGCGCACGCGGTCGCCGGGGCGCCCGGATAGCTCAGCCCGTGGTAGATCTCGTCGCTGACCAGGCGGATCCCGCGCTCCTCGCAGAGGGCGGCGAGCGCGGCGAGCTCGGCCGGGTCGACGACCGTGCCGGTCGGGTTGGCCGGGCTGGCGACGATCAGGCCCTGGACGGGCTGCTCCAGCGCCTCGATCATCGCGACGGTCGGCTGGAACCGGGTCTCGGGCCCGCACGGCAGCTCGACGACCTCGCAGCCCAGCGCGGTCAGGATGTTGCGGTAGCAGGGGTAGCCCGGGCGGGCCATCGCGACGCGGTCACCGGCGTCGAAGGCGGCCAGGAACGCGAGCAGGAAGCCGCCGGACCCGGCCGTCGTGACGACGACGTCGTGCGGCTGGACCGGGACGTCGTAGGTGCGCCGGTAGTGCTCGGCGATGCCCTCGCGCAGCTCCGGGATGCCGAGCGCGACCGTGTACCCGAGCACCTCGCTCTCCAGCGCTTTCGCGGCGGCGGCGCGGACCGGGGCCGGCGCGGGAGTGGACGGCTGGCCGGCCGAGAGGTTGATCAGGTCGCCCCGGGTCTGCTGGCGCTCGGCCGCGGCGGCCCAGATGTCCATGACGTGGAACGGCTCGATGCCCGAGCGCAGCGACGGGCCGTTCACCGCCGGACCCCCGTCAGCGCTGGATCGAGGGGTCCACCCGGCCGGAGGAAGAGTGTCACGAGTTCAGGGGCCACGCCCCCCAGTACATCACCGCAGAATGTCGAGAACGCGGGCGTGGCTCCGTCCCGGGGAAGAACGACACCGACCAGGGAGGAAACCACGATGGCGAAATACCTGCTGCTCAAGCACTACCGCGGAGCTCCGGCGCCGGTCAACGACGTCCCGATGGACCAGTGGACACCGGAGGAGGTCACCGCCCACGTGCGGTTCATGAAGGAGTGGGAGGCCCGGGCCCAGGCCGCGGGCGAGTTCGTGGACGTCGGCGTGCTGGCCCCGGAGGGGACGTTCGTCCGGTACGACGGCGAGGGCCGTCCGCCGGTCACCGACGGGCCGTTCGCCGAGACGAAGGACCTGATCGCGGGCTTCTACGTGATCGACGTCGACTCCTACGCACGGGCACTGGAGCTGGCCGGTGACCTGTCGGCCGCGCCGGGCCAGGGCGGCGAGCCGATCCACGAGTGGCTCGAGCTGCGCCCCTACTACGGGGCGCCCACCACCATCAATGAATGAGGCACTGCTCCGGGAGCTCACGCCGAGCGTCCTCGGGGTCCTCGTCCGCCGCGGAGCCGACTTCGCGGCGGCCGAGGACGCCGTGCAGGACGCGCTGGTGGAAGCGGTCCGGTCCTGGCCGTCCGACCCACCGCGCGACCCCAAGGGCTGGCTGGTCACCGTCGCCTGGCGGAGGTTCCTCGACGCGGCCCGGTCGGACGCGGCCCGCCGCCGACGTGAATTCCCGCCCGAGGAGCCGCCGCCGGTGCCGGAGACCGACGACACGCTGCAGCTCTACTTCCTGTGCGCGCACCCGTCGCTGACCCCGTCGTCGGCGGTCGCGCTCACGCTCCGCGCGGTCGGCGGGCTGACCACCCGCCAGATCGCCCAGGCCTACCTGGTGCCCGAGGCGACGATGGCCCAGCGCATCAGCCGGGCCAAGCGCACGGTCTCCGCGGTGCGGTTCGACCGGCCCGGCGACGTCGGGACCGTGCTGCGGGTGCTGTACCTGGTGTTCAACGAGGGCTACTCGGGTGACGTCGACCTGGCCGCCGAGGCGATCCGGCTCACCCGGGCGCTGCGGCGCGCGGTCGACCACCCCGAGGTCGACGGGCTGCTCGCGCTGATGCTGCTCCACCACGCCCGGCGCGCGGCCCGGACGACGTCCGACGGGTCGTTGGTGCCGCTGGCCGCGCAGGATCGCGCGCGGTGGGACACCGCGCTGATCGCCGAGGGGGTCGAGATCCTGCAGGGCGCGCTGACCTCCGACCGGCTGGGGGAGTTCCAGGCCCAGGCCGCGATCGCGGCCCTGCACGCCGACGCGCCCACCGCCGAGGAGACCGACTGGGTGCAGATCGTCGAGTGGTACGACGAGCTCACCCGGCTGACCGACAGTCCGGTCGTCCGCCTCAACCGCGCGGTCGCGGTCGGTGAGGCCGACGGTCCCCGCGCCGGTCTGGCCGCGCTCGCCCAGGTGGACGCCACCGTGCCGCGATTCGCGGCGGTGGAGGCGCATCTCCGCGAGCGCTCCGGCGACCTGACGACGGCGGCCAGGCTGTACGCCGAGGCGGCGGCCAAGGCCCCCAACCTCCCGGAACGCGACCACCTCCTCCGTCAGGCCGCCCGCCTGAACAATCGCCGACCGGACGGGTAACTCGCTGGTAACCTGACGCGATGACCCAGGCCGCCGCGGCGCCGGTCGCCGTCGTCAGCGACTATCTCGCGACCGAACTCGGCGACCCGGCCTGGCGCGACTGCGAGATCACGCTCATCGCCGGGGGCCGCTCCAACCTCACGTTCCTCGTCACTTCGGCCGCGGGCGAGGTCGTGCTGCGCCGGCCGCCGATGTCGAGCGTGCTGCCCACCGCGCACGACATGGCCCGCGAGCACACGGTGATCAGCCGGCTCGGCGAGGGCCGCTCGCCGGTGCCGGTCCCGCGCACCCGGCTGTTCTGCGCCGACGAGTCGGTGCTCGGGGCGCCGTTCTACGTGATGGACCGGGTGCCCGGGTACGTCGTCACCGACACGCTGCCGGCCGGCTACGCCGAGCGTCCCGAGGAACGGGAAGCGATCGGCCACGCGGTGATCGACGTGCTCGCCGACCTGCACGGCGTCGACCCGGCCGCGGTCGGCCTGGGCGAGTACGGCCGCCCGGACGGATACCTCGAGCGCCAGCTCCGGCGCTGGACCAAGCAGTGGGCCGCCACCCGGCTCCCCGATGACCCGGCCGCCGACGACCTCGACGCGCTGGCCCACCGGCTGGCCGAGACCCGCCCGCACGGCGAGAGCGGCCCCATCGTCCACGGCGACTACCGGATCGGCAACATGATCCTCGACCCCGACCGCCCGGGCCGGGTCGCGGCGCTGCTGGACTGGGAGATGTCGACGCTGGGCGATCCGCTGGCCGACGTCGGCATGCTGCTCATCTACTGGCAGGAGAGCCCGACCGGCGATCCCTGGGCCGCGACCACCCGGTCGGCGCCGTCGGTCACCGCCCTCGACGGGTTCCCCGGCCGTCGCGCGATCGTGCAGCGGTACGCGGAGCGGACCGGCCGGTCGCTGGACCACCTCGACTGGTACCTGGGATTCGCATCGTTCAAGCTCGCGGTCGTGGCCGCGGGCGTCGCGGCCCGCGGCCGGGCCGGCGCGATGATCGGCGACGGGTTCGTCGAAGCCGCCGAGATGGTCGGCCCGCTCGTGGCCGCGGGCGCCCGGGTACTGCGCCACGGCCTCGACTGACGGGTCACCGACGGAGCGCCCGCCGCGCGAGCCAGTTCCCGAGGAACTGACCCGCCTGCACGATGACGACGATCGTCGCGACCGTGAGGTAGACGACCGGCCAGTTGTACCGCTGCGAGCCGTAGGTGATCGCGAAGTCGCCCAGCCCGCCGCCGCCGAACAGCCCGGCCTGCGCGGACATGTCGACGATCGCGATGAAGATGAACGTGTACCCGAGGATCAGCGGCCCGAGTGCCTCCGGGATCAGCACGGTCACCAGGATCCCGATCGGACGTGCTCCCGCGGCCCGGGCCGCCTCGACGACGCCGGGGTCCACGGTCAGCAGGTTCTGCTCGACGATCCGGCTGATCGCGAACGCCGCCGACAACGACAGCGCGAACGTGACCGCGTTGGTGCCGATCGTCGTCCCGATCGTGTGGAGCATCAGCGGCTGGATCGCGGTGATGAAGATGACGAACGGCACCGGCCGGACGACGTTCACCGCGATGTTCAGCCCGACGAACACCGGACGGTTGCTCAGCAGGTTCCCGGGCCGCGTCCCGTACAGCAGCATCCCGAGCACCAGCCCGAGCAGTCCACCGACGAACAGCGAGATGCTGACGATGTAGAACGTCTGCCAGATCGCCTCGCGGTAGACCGGCAGGTTGTCGAGGAACTCACTCATCGTTGACCTCGATTCCCTCGGCTTTCAACGCCGCCAGCGCCGCGTCGACGTCGCCGCCGGTGAGCTCGAACGTGATGCTCCCGACCGACCTCTCCTGCAACTCGCTGATCCCGCCGAACACCACCTCGGCCGCCACCCCGTGTTCCAGGAACGTCCGGGCCAGCCCGGCCTGGTCGCGGACCCGGACCGTGACCAGCCGCCCGGGGTGACGCACCCGCAGCCGGGCCAGCGTCTCGGGCGACGGCCGGTCGCGCAGCGCGGTGCGGACGAACTGCGCGGCCGCGTCGGTCGAGGGCTGCGCGAACACGTCGTACGCGCTGCCGGTCTCGACCACCCGCCCGGAGTCGAGCACCGCCACCCGGTCGGCGACCGACCGGATGACGTCGAGCTCGTGGGTGATGAGCACGATCGTGACGCCGAGGTCGCGATTGACCCGGCGCAACAGGGCCAGCACCTCGCCGGTGGTCTCCGGGTCGAGCGCGCTGGTCGCCTCGTCGGCCAGCAGCAGCGACGGCTCGGTGGCCAGCGCCCGGGCGACGCCGACCCGCTGTTTCTGTCCGCCGGAGAGCTTCTCCGGGTAGTCGTGGGCGCGGTCGAGCAGCCCGACGAAGTCGAGCAGCCGGGCCACCCGCCGGTCGCGTTCGGGCTGCCGCACGCCCGCGACCTTCAGCGGATAGGCCACGTTTCCGGCCACGGTCCGCGACCGGAACAGGTTGAACTGCTGGAAGATCATCCCGATGTCGCGCCGGACCTCCCGGCGCCCCCGCTCCGCGAGCGCCGTCACCTCCTGCGGACCGACGTACAACCGGCCGCTGGTCGGCGTCTCCAGCCCGTTGATCAGCCGGACCAGCGTGCTCTTGCCTGCTCCGGAGTGGCCGATGACGCCGAACACCTCGCCGCGCTCGATGTCCAGAGTGACGTCCGCCAGCGCGGGGCGCCCCGAGAACTCCTTGCTGACGTGCTCGAACCGGACGTGAACGGTCACTTGGCAGCCGCTCGGGCCTGCTCCTCGACGGTCGCCAGCTCCTTCTGAAGCTCGGCCGCAGGCACGGTCCGGAACACCGCGGTGCCGGCGTTGGCGGCCTGCACGGCCTTCTCCACGGTGGGGTCGTGGTACAGCGCGGCGAGCTTCAGGTACGTCTCGTTGTTCACGTCGGCTTTGCGGGCGGTGAAGATGTTGACGTAGGGCGCGGCGCTGGGGCTGGCCGGGTCGTCCTTGAAGATCGCCTGCTCCGGCTTCAGGCCGGCGTTCGTCGCGTAGTTGTTGTTGACGATCGCCGCCGCCACCGAGCCGTTCTGCAGCGCCCCGGCGGTCTGCGAGGCGTCCAGTGTGGTGACGCTGACCTTGTGGGTCTCGACGTCGGCGACGGTGGAGAACGCGCCGCCGCCGCCCTTCAGCGTCACCAGCCCGGCGGCCTGCAGCACCAGCAGGCCGCGGGCCTCGTTGATCGCGTCGTTCGGGATCGCGACCTTCGCGTTCGCCGGGAGTTTCGCCGGGTCGGTGACCTTCAGCGAGTAGAGCGGCAGCGGGTAGACCGCGGTCGCGCCGATCGGCTGCAGGTCGTCGTTCGCGGTGACGTTGTAGTTCGCCAGGTACTGGATGTGCTGGAACTGGTTGAGGTCGACCTGCTTCTCCTTCAGCGCCGGGTTGGGCTGGCTGTAGTCGTTGAAGTTGACGAACTTCAACGTCACGCCCAGCTGCTTCTCGGCCAGCGCGGAGTACGTCTTCCAGTACGGCTGCGACGCGTCGACGACTCCGATGCTGACGGTCTTCTTCGCGGTGCCCGAGTCGTCACCGCCGCGCGTCAACACGACGGCGAGGACAACGACGACGACGACCACGGCGGCCGCCGCGGCGATCCAGATCCCACGGCGTCCGCCGCCGCGGGACGGCAGCTGCGGTTCGTCGGACGGGACTGACTCGGACATGACTAGGACCTCCCAGGCCATAAAGGAACGACCGGACCCTAGCATTCCTAGCGTCTTAGTAGGTAATTGGAAAGTTCCATTGTCGACAGGTGGAACGAAAGGTAGCGAAGCCGCACGAGGGGTACCTAGAGTGGGGACCGCTGGTCTGTGGCAGAGCCGAGACTCAGCGTGATGTTGGACCAAAGGCGGTTCTTCACCATGAGAGACAGAAATCGCCGCGAACCGAGCATCTACGCGGCTTGGGAACGATTCATCCGGGGCGACGACCACGTGTCGGGCGTCCGGCCCGAAGTGGCGATCTCCTGGCACCGCTGCCGGGAGCGGTACCGCGTGGACCCGCACCTCACCGAGGCGCCGATCGCGATCGCCGAGATCGACCACACGCCCGACCACGACGCGGTCTTCGCCGAGCTGGGCTTCCGGGCCGCGGCCCTGGCCCACGACGTGAGCGTGGCCGGCGGCGTCGTCACGATCACCGACGGCACCGGCCGGATCCTGGCCTCCTGGGGCGACCAGGTCACGGTCTCGCGCGCCGAGCAGGCCAACCTCGCGCCCTGGTTCTGCTGGTCGGAGTCGGCGGCCGGGACGAACGGCATGGGCATGGCGCTCGAGGCCCACGGCCCGGTGCTGGTCCGGGGGGCCGAGCACTGGTGCGAGGCGTTCCACAACTGGGTCTGCGCGGGCGTCGCCGTCCGGGACGTCGTCAACCGGGACCCGATCGCGGTCCTCAACATCTCCTGCTGGCGCAGCCAGCTCCCGCCGCTCGCGGTGAGCTGGCTCGGCAACGCGGCCACCAAGACCCAGTGCCTGCTCCGGCGCCGGGCCCGGGACAGCGGCGCCGAGCTGGTCGCGGCCTACACGTTGGCCCGGGCCGGCACGACCGCGGCCCTGGCCGCGCTGGACACCGCGGGCAAGGTCGTGATCGCCGACGAGACCGCGAGCGTGCTGCTGGGCGTCCCGGCCGCGGTCCCGGCCCTGGACCCCACGGTCCGCTGGACGCCCGGCGTGCCCGGGCTGACCGGCGCGGCCCGATACGCGAGCCGCCAGGCGGCCCGCAACCCCGACTGGGTCGGCTCGACCCAGATCTTCACCTACCTCACCGACGAACCGACCCCGATCACGCTCCGCCCGGTCTTCCGGACCGGTCAGCTGATCGGCACGCTGGTCGAGTTCAGCGCCTCCGACGAGGCCCACCTCCCGGCCGCGGCCGACGAGACCCCGCGCGCACCGCAGGACGTCCCCCGGTCCCGGCGGGTCGTGGCGACGCGGGAGAACCGGACAGTGCTGCTGCGGCTGGCCGAGGTCGCGTTCGCCGAGTCGGAGGGGAACGACGTCTGGCTCTCGACCGACCAGGGCCGGTTACGGGCCGCGTCGTCCAGCCTGGACAGCCTGGGCGACGAGCTGTCCGACGCCGGGTTCCTGCGGGTGCACCGGCGGTACGTGGTGAACCTCGGCCGGGTACGCGAGGTCGAGCGGCGCCGGGGCGGCGAGTTGTTCCTGGTCATGGCCGACGCTGACGACCAGGAGGACGGGATGGTGCCGGTCTCGCGCCGGAATGCCCCGGCCGTGCGACGAGCGCTGGAGATCTGATGCCCGACACCGGCAGCGGCGGCGGCCTGGGCCTGCCCGCCCCGCCGCCGGCGTCGGCCTCGGGCGCGGCCTCCGCGTCGGCCTCCGCCTCGGCCGAGTACTACGCGTCGGTGGAGCGGCCGTACTCGGTGTCGCTCGGGAAGGTGTCCGCGACCGCGGACGAGCGGCTCGACCTGCGGGCCCTCCCGAAGTCGCCCCCGCTGGACGACGACTACCCGGCCGCGTTCGCGACGCTCGACCTCGACGAGCTGGCCGCCGACGTCGACGCGGTGCTGACGACGTCGCAGGACTGGTGGCCGGCCGACTTCGGGCACTACGGGCCGCTCGTCCTGCGGATGGTCTGGCACTGCGCCGGGACCTACCGGGTCGCCGACGGGCGGGGCGGAGCCGCCGCCGGCCTGCAGCGGTTCGCGCCGGTCGACAGCTGGCCCGACAACCGCAACCTCGACAAGGCCCGCCGCCTGCTCTGGCCGGTGAAGAGGAAGTACGGCCGCCGGGTCTCCTGGGCCGACCTGATGGTCTTCGCCGGGAACCGCGCGCTGGAGACGATGGGCTTCCGGACGTTCGGCTACGCCGGCGGACGCGTCGACGTGCTCGAGCCCGACGACGTCTACTGGGGACCCGAGCAGGCCTGGCTGGCCGACGAACGGCACCGGGGCGTCCGCGAGCTCGACGAACCGCTCGCCGCCGAACAGCTGGGCCTGATCTACGTCAACCCGGAGGGGCCGAACACCGTCCCCGACCAGTACGCGTCGGCGCGGGACATCCGGGCCACGTTCCGCCGGATGGGGATGAACGACGAGGAGACCGTCGCGCTGATCGCCGGCGGCCACACGTTCGGGAAGACGCACGGGGTGGCCGACCCGCAGCGTCACCTCGGTCCGGAGCCGGCCGCGGCCCGGCTGGAGGACCAGGGGCTGGGCTGGCGCAACACCCACCGCACCGGCGCCGGGCCGGACACGATCACCAGCGGCCTCGACGGCACCTGGACCCCGACGCCCACGAGCTGGGACAACACCTACCTCGAGGCGCTGTTCGGCTACGAGTGGGACGTCGCTCTGAGCCCGGCCGGGCTCTGGCAGTGGGTCCCGCGGGGCGGCGCCGGGGCCGGTACCGTCCCGGACGCGCACGACCCGGCCAAGCGGCACGCGCCGACGTTCCTCACCACCGACCTGGCCCTGCGCTACGACCCCGGTTACGCGCCGATCGCCCGGCGGTTCCTCGAGCACCCCGACCAGCTCGCCGACGCGTTCGCCCGGGCCTGGTTCAAGCTCACCCACCTCGATCTGGGCCCGCGTGAGCGCTATCTGGGCCCGCTGGTTCCGGCCGAGACGCTGCCCTGGCAGGACCCGGTGCCCGCATCTCCGGCCCGGGCGCGGCTCGACCTGGGCGCGTTGAAGAGTCGGATCCTCGGCTCGGGGCTGTCCCGCACCCAGCTGATCGCCGCCGCCTGGGCATCCGCGTCGACCTACCGGAACAGCGACGGACGGGGCGGGTCGAACGGCGGGCGCCTCCGCTTCGAGCCCCAGCGCAGCTGGGCGGTCAACGACCCGGCGTCGCTGGCCCAGGTCCTGGACGTGCTGACCGGCCTGCCCGGCATCTCGGTCGCGGACGCGATCGTGCTCGGCGGCTGCGCCGCGCTGGAGCAGGCGGCGGGCATCCCGGTCCCGTTCACGCCGGGCCGCGGCGACGCGACCGAGGAGGACACCGACCCGGAGTGGTTCGCCCCGCTCGAACCGATCGCCGACGGCTTCCGCAACTACCGCGGCCCGCGCGCCCGGCGCCCCTCGGAACACCTGCTGGTCGACCGGGCGAGCCTGCTGACGCTCACCGCGGCCGAGATGACCGTGCTGGTCGGCGGCCTGCGGGTGCTCGGCGTGGTCCACGACGGGTCCACCGGCGTGCTGACCGCGACCCCCGGCGTCCTGACCAACGACTTCTTCGTCAACCTGCTGGGCACCGCCTGGGCGGCGCGCACCCCGGAGACGTTCGAGGGCGGCGGCTGGACCGCGAGCCGCGTCGATCTGGTCTTCGGCGCCGACGCCCGGCTGCGCGCGATCGCCGAGTACTACGCGGCCGACGACGGGGCCGGGCCGTTCGTCCGCGACTTCGTCCGGGCCTGGGACAAGGTCATGAACCTGGGCGTTCTGAACCTCGGCCGCTGAGCGGTGGCGTTCCGGTGGTGAACGGTCGCCGATCGCGGACGAACGGCATCGGGCCGGAATTCCTTGTCCGTCCTATTTCGCGGGCGTAAAGTCCGGCGTAATAGCTGCTTACGAATCCTCATTGGACGGCGCTATTTCGCGTGCCCAGAAATAGATCGGGAGAATCCGAGGAGAGGATGGGTCGATGGCGACCGCGCAGGACCGCGATTTACTGCTGGAGAAACTCGGGCTCGACGGCCAGAACAAGGCCGCGCTCGGGAAAGTGCTGAACACGGGCAACATCGGGCAGGCCACCGAGCGGGCCGACGGCACGATGGAAGCGACGATCCGGATCCAGCCCGACGAGATCTGCTGGGATCCGTCGATTCTGGTCCTGCCCCACGGTGGCGACGTCGAACTCACGCTGATCAACGACGACCTGAACACGCATTGCGCGTTACTGCCGAGTAATGGCGACCGCAAATTCATTTGGCTGGTCAACCATTCGAAGGGCCGCGCGACGCTCAATCTCGACGGTCCCGGCTACTACTGGTTCAGCTCGCCGACCGGCAACGACGAGGGCCGCGGACTCACCGGCACGATCGTCGTCCTCGGTGACGTACCCCCGGAAGCCCGCCTCGACCGCCCGCCGCAGCCCCGCCCGTAAGGAGGAACCATGACCGTCGAGTACGTGGACGCGGGCGAGGCCGTCGACCAGGGCCGGCTGTCCGGCAAGGTCGCCGGCGGCGAGGTCGCCCCGCCCGTCACCGAGAACGTCACCTACGAGCGCATTCTGGACGCCCGCTCGGAACCCGAGAACTGGCTCACCTACTACGGAGCCCACGACGGCCAGCGGTTCAGCCCGCTCGACCAGATCAACACCGAGAACGTCAAGCGCCTGCTGCCCGCGTGGGTGTTCCAGGCCGGCAGCAGCGGCATCATCGCGGGCGCATCGACGTACTCGTTCGAGGCGACGCCGATCGTCGTCGACGGCATCATGTTCCTGTCCGGCTGGGACGGCTGGGTCTGGGCCCTGGACGCGGCGACCGGCACCGAGATCTGGCGCTACAAGCACGCGATCCCGTTCGACGTCTCGCTGTGCTGCGGGAACGTCAACCGGGGCGTCGCGGTGGCCCGGAACAAGGTCTTCTTCGTCACCGCCAACGCGCACCTGATCGCGCTCGACGCGACGACCGGCAAGAAGGTCTGGGACAAGGTCAAGGGCGACGTCCGGGCCGGGGAGAGCGCCACCAGCGCGCCGATCGTCATCAAGGACATGGTCGTCGTCGGCAGCGCCGGTGGCGAATTCGGCGTCCGCGGGCACCTCGACGCGTTCGACCTGGAGAGCGGCGAACACCGCTGGCGGTCGTACATGGTGCCGAAGCCCGGCGAGCCGGGCGCCGAGACCTGGCCGGCCGACGGCGAGGCCTGGGCCCGCGGCGGCGGCAACCCGTGGCTGGTCGGGACGTTCGACCCGGACACGAACCTGATGTACTGGGGCACCGGCAACCCGGCGCCCGACTTCGACGGCGGCGTCCGCGAGGGCGACAACCTGTACACCGACAGCGTCGTCGCGGTCGACGTCGACTCGGGCGAGATCCGCTGGCACTACCAGTGCACCCCGCACGACGTCTGGGACTACGACAGCATCTCGGAGTGCATCCTGTTCGAGCACGACGGGCGCAAGCTGCTCGGGCACTTCGACAAGAACGGCTACTTCTTCGTCCTCGACCGCACGAACGGCGAGCGGGTCTCGATCACGCCGTTCGTCGACCGGATCACCTGGGGCGCGATCACCCGCGACGGCCAGGTCGCGGCCAAGGTCTATCCCGACGAAGAGGGCGTGCCGGTGCACTTCTACCCGGGCCCGGCCGGGGCCAAGGAGTGGACCCACGCCTCCTACAGCCCGCGCACCGGCCTGTTCTACGTCCCGGTGCAAGACGTCGGGGCCACGGCCACCCGGCGCCGCCGGGAGTTCAAGGAGAGCATCCCGTACTGGGGCGCGGGCGTTCAGGTCGACATCGAGGAGGCGGTCGGCTACGTCAGCGCGTTCGACGCCAACGGCGACGAGAAGTGGCGCTGGCGCAACGAGCTCCCGATGTGCGCGTCGACGCTGGTCACCGGCGGTGACGTCGTGTTCGCGGGCGAGCCGTCGGGCGAGTTCAACGCGCTCGACGCCCGCACCGGGGAGCAGCTGTGGCAGTTCCAGTGCGGCAGCGGCCACCACAGCAGCCCGATCACGTACGCGGTGAACGGACGGCAGTACGTGGCGGTCCCGGTCGGCTGGGGCGGCTGGGCCGAGGGGTTCCTGCCCGGCATGCTCGGCGCCGGCCACGGCAGCGCCCTGTTCGTGTTCGCCCTGCCGGAATAGTCGAGAGGAGGAACAGCCGATGATGGAGTGGGAGACGCCTTCGTTCGAGGAAGTCTCGGTCGCCCCCGAGGTGACCATGTACATGGGCACGCTGGAGCCCTGACGTGAAGGCGCGGGTGCTCGGCTCGGCGGCCGGCGGTGGCTCGCCGCAGTGGAACTGCCACTGCGACGTCTGCACCGCGGTCCGGTCCGGCGCCGGGCACCCGCGCACCCAGTCGTCCCTCGCGGTGACGGTCGACGACCGTCAGTGGTTCCTGTTCAACGCCTCGCCGGACGTCCGGACGCAGGTCGACGGCCTGCGCCTGTCCGCGGTACTTCTCACCGACGCCGAGCTCGACCACACCGCCGGGCTGCTGTTGCTCCGCGAGGCGGACGTCGTCGAGCTGTACGCCACCCCGGCGGTGTACGAGACGCTCCACGACGGCTCGGGGCTGTTGCCGTTGCTCGCGAGGTACTGCCGGGTCGAGTGGCGCCCGGTGGATCTCGGCGTGGAGTTCGTGCTGGCCCCGGGGCTGTCGTGCCGGGCGTTCGACGTCCCGACGACCAAGCGCGACCGGTTCGGGGTGGGCGTCGGGGCCGGCCGGGTGGTCGGGTACCGGATCACCGACACCCACTCCGGCGGGACGCTGGTCTACCTGCCGGGCGCGCAGGCGCTGCCGTCGCTCGACCCCGCCGACGTGCTGCTGTTCGACGGCTCGTTCTTCCGCGACGACGAGATGGGCCCGGCCCGCACCGCCCGGGACATGGGGCACCTCCCGATTCTCGACAGCCTCGAGCCGTTGTCCGGCTTCCGGCGGGTGATCTACGTCCACATCAACAACACGAATCCGATCCTGCTCGACGACTCGCCCGAGCGGCGGGCCGTCGAGGCGCGCGGCCTGGAGGTAGCCATGGACGGCCTGGAGATCGAGCTATGACCGCGGTACTCGGTACGGACTTCGTCGCCACGCTGCGGGCCCACTCCCAGCGCTACCACGACGCCCACCCGTTCCACGTCCGCATGAACGAGGGACGTTGCACCCCGGAGCAGCTGCGCGGGTGGGTGGCCAACCGCTTCTACTACCAGGAAGCCATCCCGCGGAAGGACGCGGCGATCCTCTCCAACTGCCCGGACGTGGACGTCCGACGGCGCTGGATCCGGCGGATCACCGACCACGACGGCAGTGTTCCCGGTAGTGACGGGGAGCCCGGCGACGGCGGGATCGAGGCCTGGCTGCGGCTGGGGGAGGCGGCGGGCCTCACCCGGGAGGAGATCCTCGACCATCGGCACCTGGTGCCGGGCGTGCGCTTCGCGGTCGACGCGTACGTGAACTTCTGCCGGACGCGGCCGTGGGTGGAGGCGGTGGCCTCGTCGCTCACCGAGCTGTTCGCGCCGGACCTGATGGCCTCGCGGTTGGCTGCTTTCGAGCGGTACTACCCGTGGATCGAGCCGTCGGGGCTGGAGTACTTCCGGAACCGGCTGACCCAGGCGCCGCGCGACTGCTCGCACGCGCTGGAGGTCGTGACGACGTACTGCCTCTCGGCCGAGTCCCAGGCTGCGGCCGTCGATGCGCTGTCGTTCAAGTGCGACGTGCTGTGGAGCCAGCTGGACGCGATCGACAAGGCGTACCCGTGAGCCGGCCCCGGTTGGCGCGGCACGTGCGGCTGACGTTCGACACCACCCGGCAGAAGCCGATCCTGCTGCTGCCGGAGACGGTCGTGGTGCTCAACGCGACCGGCGCGGCGATCCTCGAGCAGTGCGACGGGTCGCGGACCGTGGCCGAGATCGAGGAGTCGCTGGCCGTGCGGTACCGGACGGTGCCGGCCGGGGAGGTCCAGCGGTTCGTCGACGGGCTGGTGGCCCGGCGGTGCGTGGAGCTGGCCGATGGCTGAGCCGTTCGGGCTGCTGGCCGAGCTCACGTACCGGTGCCCGCTGGCCTGCGCGTACTGCTCGAATCCGGTGAACCTGGGGGATTACACCGAGGAGCTGTCCACGTCGGACTGGGCGCGGGTGTTCTCCGAGGCCCGCGACCTCGGCGTGCTGCAGTGCCATCTGTCCGGCGGCGAGCCGTTGCTCCGGCGGGATCTGGTTGCGCTGGTGTCGGCCGCTTCGTCGCTCGGTCTGTACACGAACCTGGTGACCAGCGCGGTGGGGCTGTCGCGGGGGACGGCGTCGCGCCTGCGTGACGCCGGGCTGGACCACGTGCAGATCAGCATCCAGGCCGATCAGCCGCTGATCTCCGACCGGCTGGCCGGGATCCCGTCGTTCCACCGCAAAGTCGCCGCGATGCGCGTGGTGAAGGAACTGGGCTGGCCGCTGACCGTCAACGTCGTGCTGCACCGGCAGAACATCGACCGGGTCGGGGAGCTGCTGGAGTTCGCGGCCTCGGTGGGGGCGGACCGGGTCGAGCTGGCGAACACCCAGTACTACGGGTGGGCCTGGCAGAACCGGGACGCGCTGCTGCCGTCGCGCTCGCAGCTCGCCGCGGCCGAGGAGGTGGTGCGGAGCTTCTCGTCGTCGGACCTGGACGTTCTGTACGTGGTGCCGGACTACTACGGCAAGTATCCGAAGCCGTGCATGGGCGGCTGGGCCGCCCGGCAGCTGACCGTGACGCCCAACGGCGACGTGCTGCCGTGCCCGGCGGCCCAGTCGCTGCCGCTGCCGAGGGCGTCGGTGCACTCGGCGTCGCTGGCCTCGATCTGGGCGGACTCGCCGGTGATGAACGCGTTCCGGGGGACGGACTGGATGCCGTCGCCGTGCGCGTCGTGCGATCGGCGGGGCGTGGACTTCGGTGGGTGCCGGTGCCAGGCGTTCCAGCTGACCGGGGACGCCGCGCGGACCGATCCGGTCTGTCACCTCTCGCCGGATCACGCGCTGGTCACCGACGCGGTCGCGGCCGCGAACGAGTCGGTGGACGTACCGTTGATTCCCCGGCCGCACCGGGCCCGGGCATGATGTCGATCCTGGTGTTCGCGCTCGGGGCCGGGGTGCTGGTCTACAGCGCCGAGAAGCTCATCGTGTATCTGGTGGGGGCGGCCAGCGGGCTGCGGATCTCGGTGTTCCTGCTGGCGATCCTGTTCACCGGCATCGAGTTCGACGACGTCGCGCTGGGCGTTGCGCTCAACGTCGAGCACCTGGGCGGGGTGGCGTTGGGGACCGTGTTCGGGACGGCGATCTCGATGACCGGGATCGTCCTGGCGCTGGCCGCGATCGTGTGCCCGACCAGGGTGAACATCCCGGGGAGTTACCTGGCGCTGTTCGCCGCGTCGCCGCTGATGATGATCCCGTTCGTGCTGTCGGCGCCGCTGACGCCCGGGGATGGTGTGGTGTTGCTGGCGCTGTTCGGGGCGTTTCTGGCGTACGTCGCGACGAAGGAGCTGCAGAGCACGACGCCGATCTTCCGCAACGCCGAGATCCTCGAGCGGATCGGCGGGGGACCGGACGACCCACCTGAGCCCCCACGGCCCGGCCGCGGGACGGGGCCGCCGAGCGGCGAGCCGCCGACGGCTCCCGGCGGCGAGGTGTCGACGGCTCGCGGCGGCGAGGCGCCGTTCACGGTGATGATGCCGTTCTCGAAGACCCGGCCGCTGCCGAAGTGGGGCGGCCTGGCGTTGGCGGTCGTCGCCCTGACTGGCCTGATCGCCGGCGCCGCGATCACCAGCTCGGGCATCGGAGGAATCCTCGACGGCTACGGAATCCAGGGCACCCTCTTCGGCGCGACGATCGCCACCCTCGTGCTCTCGCTGGAAGACATCTTCCTCACCGTCGAACCCAACCGCCGCGGTGCCCCGGAGATCGGGATCGGCAACGTCATCGGCAGCGTCGTCTTCGGCGTCACCGCGAAGTTGGGCATCATCCTGCTCACCGGTGGCCGGATCGCCGTGGGCAGCGACGTCCTGGCCTGGCACTTACCGGTGCTGATCGGGATGACGTGGCTCTCGGCGTGCTTCATCCGCACCGGCCGTCTCCGCCGCTGGCACGGTTTCGTACTGCTGGCCCTCTACGTCACGTACTGGGCCGTCAGCTTCACGATCCTCGGCACCGCCCCCATCGACCCCGACTAGCGCCAATGCCGGGTAGTTAAGGGCTGGTCTGGTTTGTCTGTCCCGGTGAGGACGTCGATGGTGACGGTGGTCGGGTAGGTTCGGCGGTCGATGTGGGGGCCGCGGGCGTTGTATTTGGAGATGGCGCGTTTGACGGTGCGGGCGTTGGTCCGGGGCCGCCGGTCGGGTAGAAGGTCGGCGAGGATGGCTCGGCCGATCGCGCCGACCAGGTCGATCGTGGTGTCAGCGATGACGCCGGCGGCGTGGATGACCTGATCGCGGGCGGCGTGCAGGGCGGTGGTGAATCCTGCTCGGTCGGGATCGAGGTCGGGGACGCTGTTGGTGGCGTCGGTCATTGCGGTGCGGATGGCCTGGTAGCAGATCAGCAGCGCCCAGACTTCCTGTTCAACACCGGCTGGGGTGCGGGCGCGCAGCACGCGTCCGCCCAGCAGCCCCGATTTGAGCTCTAGATAGGCGGTCTCGATTTCCCATCGCTGGTGGTAGAGGCCGATCAGCTCTGCGGCGGGGTAGCGGCTGGTGTCGAGCAGGGTGGTGAGCAGCCGGTAGGTCTGGGTCCGGGACCCGGCGGTGGTCCGGACACTGATCCGGGCGTCGATGACCCGAACCGCAACGCCGCCGAACACGGAGCGGAACGATCCGTCGGGGTTGCGGGCCAGGGCGGGCAGCGCCGGGCCTCCGCGCCCGGTCCTGGCCCGGAACAACACCTGCGCGCCGGTGGAGTTGATCGCGGTGATCAGCCCGCCTGCGGTGAAGTTCCGGTCGGCCAGCACCAGCATCCCTGGGCGCAGCGCAGCGAACAGGCCAGGTGCGTAACGGGTCTCTCCGGTGCTGGCGGGCCCGAAGACCGCACTGATCACCGTGCGGGTTCCGCAGGCCAGCAGGGTCACCAGGCGCAGCGTCGGATAGGAGCCGCCGCCGCAGGGTCCACCGGCCTGTTTGCGATAGACACCCAGGTTCGCTGGGCTGTCGGGCACTGAGAGCAGGGTGCCGTCGATCGCGCAGAGCAGTAGTCCCCGCCATCGTGTTCCCGGGACCCTGCCGGTGGCCGCCGGGCCGGCGAGTACCTCGAACAACCTGCGCAACGGGCCCGCGCCCAGCCTCGTCCGGGCCTGGGTCAACGCCGAAGCCGTCGGAATCGGCACCGGTAGGCCTTCCAAGCCGGCGATCAGCCGCGCCCAGACCTGCCGGTATCCGATCCCGGTGAACAGACAGCCTGCCAGCAGCAGATACACCACGACCCGGGCCGGAAGGTTCCGGACCCGGGCCTGAACCGCGCCGGTCTCAGCCAGGACCTCGTCGACCATCTCGAACGGGACCTGCTGAGTCAGCTCACCCAGATGGCCGGCCGCGAACCGGTCAGGGGCCGCACCGACCGACCGGGTGATGACAGAATCCGTGGACAGCGGAGCTCCAGGTGACATGAGGTTGTCTCGGAAGGACAAACCTCTCTACCGGAGCTCCGCTGCCATTACCGCCCCGAACCGGGTCGACAACCTCACCACCAGCACTAACTAACCGGCATTGCGACTAGCGCCCCGGAAACCACCAGCCAGGACACGACGGCCCCGGCCGAGGGAACGTCCCGGCACACCTCATCTACGCGAGCTCGGGGACCGCCGCCGCGAACAGGTCGATGATCGACTGCCGGTCGGTGATGTCGTGCGCGTAGACGTAGGCAACCGTGAACCCCGCGTCCCGGAGCCCACTCGCGGTGCGGACGATGTCGTCGGCGGTGCTGCTCGGGTCGATCGGGAAGATCGTCGTCTTCTCGATCGCGTCGTAGTCCCGCCCGACCTCGTCGCAGTGACGGCGCAGCACACCGAGCTTGTGCTTCACGGTCTCGACGTCGCCGCCGATGTTGCACGCATCCGCGTACTGCGCGACCAGCCGGAGCGTGCGTTTCTCGCCCCCACCCCCGATCATGATCGGCGGCCGGGCCTGCACGTTCTGCGGCGAGTTCAGCGTCCGCCCGAGCCGGTAGTGCTTGCCGTCGTACGGCTCCTCGGACTCCGACCACATTTGCAAACAGATCTGAAGAGCCTCCTCGAGCCGCTCGAACCGCTCGGCGACCGAGGGGAACGCGAACCCGAGGCCCTCCGACTCCTCGTCGTTCCAGGCCGCCCCGATCCCGAGCCCGGCGCGCCCGCCGGTGAGGACGTCCAGCGTCGAGATCTGCTTGGCCAGCAGGGCGGGCTCACGGTAGATCACGCCGGTGACCAGCGTCGACAGCAGCGCCTTCTCGGTGTGCGCGGCGAGGAAGCCGAGCGTCGTGTAGGCCTCGAGCATCTCGTGCTCGGCCGGGCCGACCCCGCGGATCTGCCAGAAGTGGTCCATCACCGTGATCCGGGTGACGCCCGCGGCTTCGGCGTCCCGGACGTGGGTGGCGAGCGCCGTGCGGAGCTGTGCCGGGCCGCCGTCCCAGGTGAAGTCGGCGATGTGCAGACCGAGTTCCATGTACTCGTCTCCTCGATTCTTCGTGGTGCGTCGAACGCTAGGGGTTCGAGCGCGCTCTAAGTCAATGGACGGTCTCGACCTTGACCGTGAGCAGGACCCGCTCGCCGCCACCGCCTCCGAACCCCGGGTACGGACGGCCGAGATACCGCTGGGAGAGTGCGTCGATGTGCTCGCGGGCGCCGTCGGTCGTCATCGAGACGACGCTGCCGCGGACCGCCCAGGACCGCATCGGCGCGGCCGGGTCGCCGATGCCCAGCGAGACCCGCGGGTCGCGGCGGACGTTGCGGGTCTTCTGGTGGGTGTCGACGGTGTTGATCAGGATGTGCTCGCCGTCGGTGTCGGCCCAGGTCTGCGTCGTCTGGGGGGAGCCGTCGGGCATGAGCGTGCTGAAGAAGCAGATCGCGCTGTTCTGGAGCACCGCACGCAGGTCGTCGGGTAGTGGCATAGGGCTGGACATTCCCACCCGCGCGGTGAGCAACCCCAGTCGGGAGCAATCCGGTTACGGCACGTCCGACGCGATGTGGGCCGCGATCAGGCCGCCGAGCAGCGCGAGCACATAGGCGGCGCGGATCAGCCACGGGCGGGCGCGGTGGCCGGCGGCCAGGCTCCCCAGCCCGAGCACCAGCGCGACGGCGGCCGAGCCGACCGGGAGGTATGCGGCCACCTTCAGCCCGAGTCCGGTGCAGATCAGTTCGGTCGACGCGTCGGTGCAACCGGCGCCGGCCGGCAGCGCGCCCATCGGCCACAGCACGGTCAGCGCCAGCCACCCGGCCAGCCCGACCAGCGCGACGGTCGTCAGCGCACGGTCGTCCAGAGCGTTGCGTGAGCGGACGGTTCCGGAGAGCTCCATACCCGAGCCACGACGCCGGACCCGACCCGGTTCAGAAGGAGAGAGGTCAAGGATCGCCGGCGCGGTGGTGCGCGTCACCGTCCGATGAGCCTTGCGGACGCGCCGGAACGGCGCACTGTAGGGGTATGTACCTCGTTGCCCGGGATGGCCTACGGCTCTCGTACGACGTCCTCCCGGCCGACGGCCCGACCGTCGTGCTGCTGCACGGGTTCGCGGGCACGGCCGAGGCGAACTGGGTCCGCACCGGGGTAGCCGGCGCGCTGCACCGCGCCGGGCGGCGGGTCGTGCTGCCGGACGCCCGCGGCCACGGCCACTCCGACCGCCCGCACCAGGACACCGCCTACACCGGCGGGGTGTTCGTCACCGACGTCGAGGACCTGCTCGACCGGCTCGGCACCCCGGTCGACCTCGTCGGCTACTCGATGGGGGCGTTCACCGCCGCGCGGGTCGTGCCGCACCCGCAGGTGCGCAGCGTCGTGCTGGCCGGCGTCGGCGACGCGGTGCTGCACCCACGCGAGTGCCGCAGCCGCGAGGCGATCGCGACCGCGATGCTCGCCGACTCCACCGACCCGCTCGGCCACCGGCTGCGCCGGTACGCGGACCTGCTCGGCGCCGACCGGCAGGCCCTGGCCGCCGCGCAGCGCGGGGCCGCGTTCGACGAGCCGGCCGGAGTCCGGCTCGGCCGCACGCCGGTGCTGGTCCTCGCGGGCGAGGACGACCGCGCCGTCGGCGACCCGGCCGCCCTCGCGGCGGCGATCCCCGGGGCCCGGCTCGCGCTGGTCCCCGGCGACCACATGACCGCGCCCGCCGACCCGGCGTTCGCTGCCGCGCTGCTGGCCTACCTTCAGTCCAACGACCGGTTCCGCACTACGGACGCGTACCAGCGCGCGGAATCCTTCGGGGTCCGTTCCAGGGTCTCGTAGTCGACCCGGACGATGCCGAAGCGCTTCGAGTACCCGTACGACCATTCGAAGTTGTCCAGCAGCGACCACAGGAAGTACCCGCGCACGTCGACGCCCTTCTCGCGGACGTTGAGCACCGCGCGCAGGTGCCGCCGGACGTAGTCGGTGCGGTCGGCGTCGTGGATCCGGCCGTCCTCGGCGACGACGTCCGGGAACGCGGCGCCGTTCTCGGTCACCATCAGCGGCTGGTCCGGGTACCGCTGCCCGAGCTCGACCAGCAGGTCCTCCAGGCCCTGGGGGTCGATGTTCCAGCCCATGTCGGTGTGCGGCGGGTCGGTCGGCAGGAACTCGACGTCGTCCGCGCCGGGCCAGGCGGTCGCCGATGACGCCCCGTGCCCGTCGGCCCGCTGCAGCTCACCGGTGCCGTCCCAGAGCGACACCCGGTTCGTGCTGTAGTAGTTCACCCCGAGGACGTCGATCGGCTGGCGGATCAGCTCCAGGTCGCCGTCCCGGACGAACGACCAGTCGGTGATCGAGCTCGTGACCTCGAGCGACTCGGCGGGGTAGGCCCCCTCGAGCATCGGGCCCAGGAAGACGCCGTTCGCCAACGCGTCGACCTTCGACCGGGCCGCTTCGCCGGACGCGCCCACCGGACGGAAGACGTGCAGGTTGAGCGTCACCGAGAACTGAGCGTCGGGCCGGACGACCTGCCGGAGCTCGCGGAGCGCGAGCCCGTGGGCGAGGTTGAGGTGGTGCACCGCCTGCAGCGCGGCCAGCGGATCCGTGCGCCCGGGGGCGTGGACGCCGGAGCTGTACCCGAGGTAGGCCGAGCACCAGGGCTCGTTCAGCGTCGTCCAGGTGTGGACGCGGTCGCCGAGCGCCTCGCCGACGACGCGGGCGTAGGCCGCGAACGCCTCGGCGGTGCCGCGGACGGTCCAGCCGCCCTCGTCCTCCAGGGCCTGGGGGAGGTCCCAGTGGTACAGCGTCGCGACCGGCCGGATGTTACGGGCCAGCAGGCCGTCGACCAGCCGGGAGTAGAAGTCGAGGCCGGCCTGGTTGACCGCCCCACGGCCGGCCGGGACGATCCGGGGCCAGGCGATCGAGAACCGGTAGGCCTCCAGGCCGAGCTCGGCCATCAGGTCGAGGTCCTCGTCGAGGCGATGGTAGTGATCGTCGGCGACGTCGCCCGTGTCGCCGTCGAGCACCTTGCCCGGCGTGTGGCTGAAAGTATCCCAAATGGACGGGCCGCGTCCGTCCTCGTGGACGGCGCCCTCGATCTGGTACGACGCGGTGGCCGATCCGAACACGAACTCAGCGGGGAACTGCATCGATGGTCCTCGCCTTCAGTGGGACGAAAGAGAGCGCTTCCCGGGATAGCGCTCTCACAGCATCGCACGAGGAATGAGAAGGCGGGCGAGTGGGAACGGAACTGCCGTGACCGAGACCCGAGAACTGCCGATCCAGGAGCGAGCCGGGCAGAAACCCCGCAAGCTCGTGAACGTCGACGTCCTCGTCCGCGACCAGCAGGGCCGAATCCTGCTGGTCGGCAAGCCGGACTGGGCCATGCCCGGCGGAGCCGTCCCGGACGGCGAAGCCCCGCGCGAAGCGGCCCGCCGTCTGTTGCACGACCAGATCGCGCTGGACCGGGCGCCGAGTCGGCTGCTGGTCGTGGATTACGTGACCGGGGAGGACCGGCTCGACCTCGTCTTCGACGGGGGCACGATCCGGGCCGAGGACTATCCACGGTTCGCGTTCTGCGATCCGAGCGAGGCGGGTGAGCGTCTGCCGGAGTCCGGCCGCCCGCGCCTGGCCGCCGCCTGCGAGGGCCTCCGCTTCCAGGTCTCCCGCTATTTGGAGGACGGAACGATGCTCGCGTAGGAGTCGTGCGGGCCGGGTCGTTGGCGGGGTGGCTACCGAGTCCGGTTGAGGGCGCTTCGTGTGTCAGATGGTCGAGCGGGCCGGCCCGTCGCGGGGTGCGACGTTCCATCCGGTCTGCTGGCGGATCGCCCAGCACTGGGCCGAGCGTTGCGCAGCCAGGGTCGCGGCCGGGATGGCCGACCGGTCGTCGCACCGGAACGGCTCGGGGCGTCGCCGCGCCGTTCGCGGTCTGGTCCGTAGCCAGCTGTGGCTCACCGCCCGGGCCACCGGTCACGACGTCGAGAGGGCCGCCCCCGGAGGCCGAGGCCCGCACGGCACCGCCCATTGGCGGTTCCCGGCCAGGACTACGACGTCTCCACCGCGGTCGGTGGCATCGCGTCCGCGGCGCCCCTCCTCCGGGCCCCGGCCTGGGCCCGCCGCCCCACGGTGATCGACAGCCCGATCAACCCGGCGATCACCACATACGGCACCACATTGTTCACTACCACCATCGGCCCCGTACCGAGCTTCCACGTCAACACCGCCCGGATCACCGCCTCACCCAACAGCGCCACCCCCCACGCCGTCGTCAGCGTCCGCTGCACCGACCGGAAATTGGGGTGCGCCCACAGCCCGTCCCACCAGTCCCGCTGCACCTTCGACCCGTCGGTCGCGAACCGGCGGCCGAAGTAGAACGTCAGCGGCTTGCCGGCCAGCAGCGTGGCCAGGAACACCACCCCGAGCACGCCGGTGGTCACCGAGTCCTTGAGGAACACCGCCCGCGCGCTGTCCGAGAACACGGTCGTGGCGACGCCGGCCAGCAGGCCGATGAGCACGAACACGCTGAACTCGTCCACGTGGCGCTGGCGGTGCACGGTCCAGGCCAGCTCGGCGGCCGGCCACAGGCCGGACAGCAGCAGCGCAGGCACCTCGCCCAGGCCGGCGCCGGTGAGCACGAAGTAGGTGACGGTCGGTAACACGATGTTGGCGACGATCGGGATCACCCAGGACTGCAGGGCGGACTGGTCGCTCGCAGGCTTCTCATCGGCCACGGACGGACTCCCCAATAGGTGACGCAGTAGGCTACGACCGTGAGCGAGGTTATCACGCATAGTCGCTCGGCCGGGCTGGTCCCGTTCTTGTTCGGCCTGGCCGGCCGTCCCTCCCTGCCCGGTACCGCGCTGCGCCGGCTGCTCGGTGACCTGGGTATGTCCGACGACGCCGCCCGGGCGCTGCTGTCCCGGCTGACCCGGGCCGGCGAACTCACCGGCGAGCGGCACGGGCGCACGGTCGACTACCGGCTCGCCGGGAACCTCGCCCGCGGCTTCGAGCGCATCCGCACGTCGGACGGCCACCGCCCGCCTGAGTGGGAGGGCTCGTTCGCCGCGGTGCTCTACCAGGTGCCCGAGGAGCACCGTCCGTTCCGCGACGCGCTACGCCGGGCCGCGCTGCTGGCCGGCTACGGCATCCTGCAGCCCGGCGTCCTGATCTCGATGTCCGAGCTCGGCACCCGGCTCGACGGGGTGCTCGCCGACCGGCCGGCCGAGGCCCGGGTCTGGCCCGCGCGCCTGGAACTGAGCGTCGAGGACGCGGCCGCGGCCGCGTCGATCGCCTGGGGCCTGCCCGCCCTGGCCGCCGACTACCGCGCGTACCTCGAGGTGCTGCAGAGCGCCCCGCCGTCGTCGTCCGACCCGGCCGAGGCACTGCGCGCCTACGCCGGCACGCTGACGCCGATCCTGGTCGAGACCCTGCGGGAGCCGCGGCTCCCGCCGGGTCTGATGCCTCCGGACTGGCCCGGCCCCGCCCTCCGCTCGGCCATCGGCCGGTACTCCGCCGCGGCCGTGCCGGCCTTCACTACCTATGTGGACGCTCTGGCGAGCGGTTAGGAGCCCTCGAGTGCCGGCGCCGACTTCACGGCGGCGTCGTCCAGAGCCTGTTGTGGTTTGGCCTGGCCCTTGAGCACCTTGGCGATCGCGGCGCCGACGTACTTCGACATCTCGGCGTAGCCGGGCACGGTCGGGCGGGCCTGGCGGGCGTTCTCGAGGTTGTTGAAGAACTCCCGGCCGCCCGGGTACTCCTGGGCGTAGGCGGCGAACTGCATCGTGGTCTGCTCGACGCCCCGCAGCGGCAGGTTACCGATCGCCAGGTTGAACTTCGCGTCGACGTCCTTGCTGGTCAGCCACTTGATGAAGTCGCGGGACGCGCCGGCCCGGTTCGCGTTGTCGTGGTTGAAGAGCACCCACAGGTCGGGACCGGACACGGTCTGGTGGTCACCGTTGTAGCCCGGGAGCTGGGTGACGCCGTAGTCGATGTTGGTGTCCGAGAGCCCCAGCAGCTCCCACGGACCGGACATCATCATGCCGATCTTCCCGTTCGCGAACATCTGCGGGTACTTCTCGTCGGTCTGGTCGAGGAACATCGACTTGTCGTCGACGGCCATCTGGCGCAGCGTCTCCAGGGCGGCGACGCCGGCCTCGTTGTTGAACGCCGGCTTCTTGCCGTTGAGGATCAGCCCGCCGTGCTGCCAGAGCAGCGGCCACAGGTGCCAGGTCGTGTCCTCGCTGCCGGAGATCGAGTACGCGGTGCCGTAGACGCCCTTCTCCTCGTCGGTGAGCTTCTTCGCCGCGATCCGGAACTGCTCCCAGCTCCAGCGCTTGTTCGGGAGCGCGACCCCGGCCTCCTTGAACAGCGCCTTGTTGTAGATCAGCCCGATGTTGTCGACCAGCGCCGGGATGCCGATCACGACGCCGTTGACCGTCGCGGTCTCCTGGGCGGCCTTGGGGAAGTCCTGGAAGTCGAACTCGGGGTCGCGGACGAAGTCGGCGAGGTCCTGGGTCTTGCCGGTGGCCGCCAGCTGACCGGCCCAGCTGCCGAACGCGTAGGACACGTCGGGGTAGCTGCCGTTGTTGAACGAGCTGGTGAGCTTCGGCAGCAGGTCGTCGGTCACCTGGGCCCCGGCCGACGTCTTGATCGTGACGTTCTTGTGCTTTCGCTGGTACTCGGCGGCCAGGTTCTCGGCCGCCTTCTCCATCTGCGGCTCCTGCTGCCCCGTCCACCAGGTGATCGTCACCTTGGCGTCCGGGTCGTAGCCCTTGGCCGCGTCGCGGGCGTTGTCGTTGTCGGGCCCTCCGCAGGCGGAGAGAACGAGGGCGACGCCGACGGCGGCGGCCAGACCGGCCAGCGCGGGCCGCCTGCGGCCGCGGATCTGCTTCACGAGCTACACCCCTTGTAGAAGTCACAGCCGGCCTCGCCCGCTGTTACACGTGTTCTCTTATTTGTTAGACGGACAGCAGGGTCAGAGTTTCCAGGAGTAACGACTTGTCGGGACCAGATCGAGGCCTTTGTCCGCCCCGAACCGGGACACGCTGGTCATCAACTCGCGTTCCCGGCGGGCACGCTCGGCGTCGTCGCCCGCGCTGCCGTAGAACACGTGCGGATCGGTCAGCGCGGCCATCGGGAAGTGCTCCTCGACGATCGCCGCGACCGGCGGTGACGACGCTGTCAGCACGTCCTCGACGACGTTCTGGACGTAGGCGACCGTGCCCTGCGTCCGGATCGCGATCGGGGTGTGGTGCACGAGCCAGTACTCCAGGTACTCGTCCCGGCTCATCGACTCCGGCCGCCGCAGCAGTGCGATCTGGGCCAGCGCGTCGGTGCGGACGCCGTCGGGCACCGGGGCCAGGTCCAGGCGGACCCGCTCGGTGACCCGGTAGGCGTGCGGTTCGGGCTCCCCGGCGGCGTCGGCGACGACCGGGATCACGTCCGCCGGCTCGCCGTCCGTCCAGATCGAGACCAGCGCGGTGATCGGCGCGCCGGGACCGAAGCGCAGCGCCGGGGCGACGTCCGCGTCGTCGACGTTGAGCGAGACGGCGGTCGCGCCGGACGCCGAGAGCGCATTCCGGACGGCAGGGGAGAGCGTGGCGGAACTGACATCAGGGTGGTGCAGGACAACGACAAACTTCTGCACGAGGACGAAAAGTAGCAGTGAAGCCCGTTCACTGGAACGGGTTCCACTGAACGCCCGAGGCAGGTGTGGCGGGACGTCAGCGAGTGAAGTCGGGAAGCACGAGGGCCGAATGGGCGACCTCGGCGTCGGACGGGATCTCGGTGAGCTGCGTGAGCATCGCGTTGCGGCGGGCCAGGGCCTCGGGCGTGGACGGGAACATCGTCGCCTCGCCCGCGCCGACCAGGGCCTGGTTGAGCTCGACGAACTCGCGGGTGTGCTTCTCGTAGGCCTCGAACGCGCTCCGGTGGTCGTCGTGCGAGGCCAGTTCGCCGGCCAGCATGTACGCGCCGACCAGGGCCAGGCTGGTGCCCTGCCCGGTGAGGAACGACGGGGCGTGGGCGGCGTCGCCGACCAGCGCGACCCGCCCGGACGACCACCGGGGCAGGCGGATCTGGCTGACGACGTCGAAGAAGATGTCGTCGGCCTGCTGCATCGTCGCGATCAGCCCGGGGATCTCCCAGGATTCGTCGCCGCCGAACGCCGAGGCGACGATGCGGCGCTGTTCGGCCGGGTTGCGGTGGGCGTCGAGCGGCGGTTCGGCCAGGCTGACGTTGAGGAACGCGTGGATGCGCTCGGGCCGGTCGCCGACCGCGTAGAGCGCGGCGGTGCGGCCGGGGACGTTCCACATCACGCCTTCGCGGGAGAGCCCCAGGTGGTTGGGTGCGCCGAAGCCGGCGAACGAGTAGCCGAGGTAGCGGTGGTACGGCGCCTCCGGCCCGAGGATGAGGCCGCGGGTGCGCGAGTGCAGGCCGTCGGCCCCGACGACGAGGTCGAACGTCCGGTGCTCGCCGCCGGTGAACGTGACGTCGACGCCGGTGTCGTGCTCGGTGAGGGCCTCGATCGAGTCGTCGAAGATCATCTCGACGTCGTCGCGGATCGTGCCGAACAGCGCGGCGGCGAGGTCGCCGCGACGGATCTCCAGGTCGTGGTCGGTGCCGGCGTCGAGGAGGTGCGGTCGCAGGGAGGTCAGGACGGATCCGTCGGGCTCGAGGAACGTGATCTGCCGGGTGTCGACGTGCTGGGCGGCCAGTGCGGGGTAGAGGCCCATCCGGCCGACGACGTCGAGCGCGGTGCCGCGGACGTCGATCGGGTAGCCGCCGCCGCGCAGCGCGCCGGCCTTCTCGACGATCGTCACGTCGAAGGAGTACCGGCGCAGCCAGTAGGCGAGGGCCGGCCCGGCGATGCTCGCTCCGGAGATGAGGACAGAGGTCATTTCGATTACCTAACTTAGGTACGCTTCTCCGACGGGGGCAACTATATACCTAAGTAAGGCATCTATATGGCGGACGAGGACGACGAGCTGCGGTCGGTGCTGGCCGGGTTCACGAGGGTGGGGAACGCGATCCGGCGGGGACGCCTGGAAGAGCGGGCGATGGTGCGGGCCGGGATCGAGGTCGAGCGGCCGGCGCTGACGATCCTGATCACGCTGCAGACGGCCGGTCAGCCGCTGCGGATCGGCGAGATCGCGAACCGGATGCAGGTGGTCGGGCCGCACGTCACGCGTCACCTGCCGGAGTTGGAGCGGCGCGGACTCGTGCAGCGGGTCGTCGATCCGGACGACTCCCGGGCCCGGTTGATCGAGGTGACCGAGGCCGGGTCGGCGACGGTCGGCGAGTATCTGGGCACGGTGCTCGGGTGGATCCGGGAGGTGCTCGACGGGTGGACGCCGGACGACCGGGCCGCGTTCCTGACGCTGGTGCAGCGGTTCGCCGGCGACTTCGCGGATCGGATTCAGAAGCTGGAGGAGGAGTAGCGCTCGGTGACGAAGACGCCCAGGCGGTGGGCCATTCCCTCGAGCAGCCCGGCGGCCGGGTGGGCCCGGTCCCAGGCGCAGTGCAGACGGACCTCCAGGAACGTCCGCTCGTCGAGCGCGATCCGGATCGCGTGCAGGCCGAAGCGGGGATCGTCCGAGACCACCGCGATGCCCCGGCCGGCCGCGGCCAGCGCCTGGGCGACGGTCCCGTTGCTGGCCTCGAGCAGTGCCGCCGGGGTCGCCCCGGCCGTCACCATCGCCGCGTCCAGCACCCGGCGGGCCGAGTGGCCCGGCGGCAGGCCGATGAGCTCCTCGTCCAGCAGCTCGGCCAGCGGCACCGACGGACGGCCGTGCCACGGGTGCCCGGCCGGGACGTACGCCAGCACCGGCAGCGGCGGCAGCGAGTGCACGCCGAACGGAGGCCGGGGGCGCATCGTGGTCAGCACCAGATCGGCGCCGCGCCGCCGGGCGTCCGCCGGGGTGAGCGCGTCGGACTCGAAGACGGCGGGAACCGGGTCGTCGGGCCGGAGGGTGGCCAGGAACGGCGAGACGACGTCGGTGAGCGTGGTCGTCGGCGCGGCGATCGTGATCCGCTCCAGCCGTCCGTGGGCCTCCAGCGCGGCCGCCGTGCGCAGGTCGTCGGCTCGGGCGAGCAGGTCGCGGACCCGGGGCAGCAGCTGACGGCCGGCCGGGGAGAGCGTCAGCCGGCCGTGGCCGCGCTCGAAGAGCGCGACCCCCAGGTCGCGCTCCAGGCCGCGCAGCTGACGGGAGAGCGACGGCTGCGTGACCCGGACGACCTCGGCGGCCGCCGACACCGTGCCGGCGTCGGCGACCGCGACCAGATAGCGCAGCGTGTGCAGGTCCATGGGCCCATCATGCCTCCGAGGCATACGGCTCATCAGACATGAGCATTGGACGGCATAGCCGGCCCGCACAACGCTGGAACCATGACAGACATCGCGAGCCTCGACCCTGGGCACGGGCTGGTGATCGCCGGTCAGCGGCGCAAGGGCGGCTCCGGGCTCTTCGACGTCGACGACCCGGCGACCGGCGCCCCCCTGGCCTCGGTGGCCGACGGCGACCAGGACGACGCCACCGCCGCGGTCGACGCGGCCGCGGCCGCGTTCCCGGCCTGGCGCCGGACACCCGGGCGCGTTCGATCGGAGATCCTGCGCCGCACCTACGAGCTGATGATCTCCGACGCCGACCGGCTGACCGGGCTGATCGCGGCCGAGAACGGCAAGTCGCGCAGCGACGCCCGGGGCGAGGTGGTCTACGCGGCCGAGTTCTTCCGCTGGTTCGCCGAGGAGGCCGCGCGCAGCGGCGGCAGCTACGGACCGTCGCCGGCCGGCGGCACCCGCACGCTGGTCACCGAGCACCCGGTGGGGGTGGCCGCGCTCGTGACGCCGTGGAACTTCCCGGCCGCGATGGCCACCCGGAAGATCGCGCCCGCGCTGGCCGCCGGGTGCACGGTCGTGCTCAAGCCGGCGGCCGAGACCCCGCTCACCGCGATCGCGCTGCTCGACCTGCTGGCCGAGGCCGGGGTGCCGGACGGCGTCGTCAACCTGGTGCCGACGACCGACGCCGGCGGCGTCGTGGGGACGTGGCTGGCCGACCCGCGCGTCCGCAAGATCTCGTTCACCGGCTCGACCCGGGTCGGCCGGCTGCTGCTGCGTCAGGCCGCCGACCGGGTCGTGAACAGCTCGATGGAGCTGGGCGGCAACGCGCCGTTCATCGTCACCGAGGACGCCGATCTCGAGGCCGCGGTGGACGGCGCGATGATCGCGAAGTTCCGGGGCGGCGGCCAGGCGTGCACGGCGGCCAACCGGTTCTACGTCCACCGGAACGTCGTCGAGGAATTCACGGCGCGGTTCGGCGTGCGCCTGGAGGCGCTGACCGTCGGACCGGCGGCGGACTCCTCCGACGTCGGACCGCTGATCTCTCCGACGGCGGTGCAGACGGTCACCGGGCTGGTCGACCGGGCCGTGGCCGCGGGCGCACGGGTCGTGGCCCGGGCGGAGGTCCCGGCGAACGGCGGGTACTTCTACCCGCCGACCGCCCTCCGCCTGCCGGACGATGCCCGGCTCGCGACCAGCGAGATCCTCGACGCCGAGATCTTCGGGCCGGTCGCGACGATCGTCGCCTGGACCGACGAGGACGCGATGCTCGCGGACGCGAACGCCTCCGAGATGGGTTTGGCCGCCTACGTGTACGCCGGTGACCTCGGTCGCGCGGTGCGGATCGGCGAGGCGCTCGAGGCCGGGATGGTCGGCGTCAACCGCGGCCTGGTGTCGGACCCGGCCGCGCCGTTCGGCGGGATGAAGCAGTCCGGGCTCGGCCGCGAAGGCGCCCGGGCCGGGCTGGAGGAGTTCACCGAGACGCAGTACCTGTCGGTCGACTGGCCATAATCGCCGGTATGACCGACGTGCTGATCATCGGCGGCGGGCCGACCGGGTTGCTGCTCGCCGCCGAGCTCCGGCTACATGGCGTCGACGTCGTCGTGCTGGAGAAGGAGGCGGAGCCGACGCCGTTCGTGCGGTCGCTCGGGCTGCACGTCCGCAGCATCGAGATCCTCGACCAGCGCGGGCTGCTCGACCGGTTCCTCGCGCACGGCACCGAGTACCGCGGCGGCGGGCTGTTCGCGGGCATTCCGCTGCGGTGGCCGGAGGCGATCGACACGGAGCACGGCTACGTGCTCGGGATCCCGCAGACGACCACCGACCGGCTCCTGGAGGAGCACGCGGTCGAGGTCGGGGCGGTCGTCCGGCGCGGGTCGGCCGTGGTGGGGGTCACCCAGAGCGACACCGAGGTGGTCGCGGAGCTCGCCGGCGGGACCGCACTGCGGGCGCAATTCCTGATCGGGTGCGACGGCGGGCGCAGCACGGTCCGCAAGCTGCTCGGCATCGGGTTCCCCGGCGACCCGACCACCGTCGAGACGCTGACCGGCGAGATGGAGGCCACCGACGACCCGGAGACGATCGCCGCCGTCGTGGCCGAGGTCCGGAAGACCCAGCGCGGCTTCGGCGTCGGCCCGGTCGGGGGTGGCGCGTTCCGGGTCGTGGTTCCCTCGGACGAGGTGCGCGACGCGCCCCCGACGATCGACGACATCCGACGGCGGTTGCGCGCGGTCGCCGGAACCGACTTCGGCGTGCACTCGCCGCGCTGGCTGTCCCGCTTCGGCAACGCGACCCGGCTGGCCGACGCCTACCGGGCGGGCCGGGTGTTCCTGGCCGGCGACGCGGCCCACGTCCACCCGCCGGTGGGCGGGCAGGGGCTCAACCTCGGCCTCCAGGATGCGTTCAACCTGGGCTGGAAGCTGGCCGGCGCGGTCGCCGGCTGGGCCCCGCCCGGGCTGCTCGACACGTACGAGGCCGAGCGGCGGCCGGTCGCGGCCGACGTGCTGGACTTCACCCGGGCCCAGAGCGAACTGCTGCGCACCGAGCCCGGCCCGCTGGCGCTGCGGTCGCTGATCGGCGACCTGATGGCGTTCGAGGACGTGAACCGGTACCTGATCGAGCGGCTGACCGCGATCGGCGTCCGGTATCCGCTCGGTCCCGGGCTGGGTGCGCGGCTGCGTGACGTGGCGCTCCCGCAGGGCCGCCTGTACGCGCTGATGCGCAGCGGGCGCGGAATGCTGCTCGACGCGGCCGGGACGCTGTCGGTGGCCGGATGGGCGGACCGCGTCGACTACGTGGCCGGCGGCGACCGGACCGTGCTGCTCCGGCCGGACGGATACGTCGCCTGGACCGGCGATTCTGCCGAAGACCTGCGGGACGCGTTGGCGCGATGGTTCGGTACTGGTCGGTAACTAGTTGAGGGAGCTCTCGTGCGCGCTGTGCAGATCACCGGTCTCGACGGTCCGTCGGCCCTGCAGGTGGTGGACGTCGACGAGCCGGTCGCCGACGGCTCGGCGGTCGTCGTCGACGTGCACGTGGCCGGCGTGACGTTCCCCGAGGTGCTGCAGAGCCGGGGCGAGTACCAGATCAAGCCGCCGCTGCCGTTCGTGCCGGGGTCGGAGGTCGCCGGCGTCGTGCGGTCCGGCCCGGGGTTCACGCCCGGCCAGCGGGTCGCCGCGTTCCCCGGGCTGGGCGGGTTCGCCGAGGTCGCGGCCGTGAGCCCGGGCGCGGTGTTCCCGCTGCCCGACGCGGTGTCGTTCGAGGCCGGGGCCGCGCTGCCGATGAACTACCTGACCGTGCACTTCGGACTCGTCCGCCGGGGGCAGCTGCGGAAGGGCGAGACGGTGCTGGTGCACGGCGCGGCCGGTGGCGTCGGAACCGCGGCCGTGCAGCTCGCGTCGGCGCTCGGGGCGCGGGTGATCGCGGTAGTGTCGTCGGACGACAAGATCGCGACCGCGAAGGCGGCCGGGGCCGACGAGGTCGTCCTGGCCGACGGGTTCAAGGACGCGGTGAAGGGGCTGACCGGCGGGCGGGGCGTCGACCTGGTCGTCGACCCGGTCGGCGGCGACCGGTTCACCGACTCGCTGCGCAGCCTGGCCGTCGAGGGCCGGCTGCTGGTCATCGGGTTCACCGGCGGGGAGATCCCGCAGGTGAAGGTCAACCGGCTGCTGCTGAACAACATCAGCGTGGTGGGCGTCGGGTGGGGCGCGTTCTGGATGGGCCGGCCGGAGTACCTGCAGGAGCAGTGGGCCGACCTGCTGCCGCTGCTCGAGGCCGGGAAGCTGGCCCCGGTGCTCGGCCGGTCGTTCGCGCTGGAGGACGCCTCGGCCGCCCTGCTCGAGCTCGACGAGCGGCGGGCTACCGGAAAGGTGCTGCTCCGCGTCCGCTGAGTGGCCGGTTCTCCAGCGCGAAGCTGACCTCGACGATCGTCTCGGTGGAGTCGAGCGAGCAGCCGGTGAGCTCCTCGAACCGGCGCAGACGGTAGCGCAGCGTGTTGACGTGCACCGGGATCGCCCGGGCGGCCCGCGGGACGTTGCGGTCCTCGGCCAGGTAGGCGGCGACCGCCTCGAGGATCAGCTCGCCGAACGGGCCCTGCCCGGCGAGCGGCGCCAGGTACCGCTCGTGGAATATCCGGTTCACCTCGACGGCCCCGGCCGCGGCGGCCCGCCAGCTCAGCCCGGGCAGCGTCCGGACGCCGGTGAGGCCGAGCGCGGTGGCGGCGGTGAGCACGGTCCGGGCGGTGCGGAACGACCGGGGCAGCTCGGCCGGCGGCACCGCCGGGCCCAGCGCGATCAGCAGGTCGTCGCCCACGGTCTCCGGGACGAACGACACCACCCCGACGCACTGGGCGCCGATCACCGTGAGCACGCCGGAATGCCGGGCCGCCTGACGCTGCAGCTCGCGCAGGTGCGCGGCCTCGGCGGGCAGGGCCCGGAGCGCGCGGTACTGGGCCGCCGGGTCGAGCAGCAGCGTCGAGGCGGCGGTGACCAGCTCGGTGCCCTCGAGCGTCCCGTCGAGGAGCCCGAGCAGGAACGACTGGGCCCGCCGGGCCTGCTCCAGCGCGCCCTCGATGTCCGACTGCCGGTAGATCTCGACGACGTTCGCGGTGTAGGCGTCGCTGTACGACCAGAGCAGGGTCAGCGCGTCGACGCCGGCCCCGGCCTCGAGCACGGCGTCCCGGACCGCGCCCATCGTGAACCGGAACGCGTGCATGATGTCGTGGATCGGGACGCCCTGCTTGGCCCGGGCCCGGGACGACTCCTCGGCCTGGGTGATGTCGGCCGGGGGCGGGACGACGCCGGTGCGCAGCAAGACGCCGACGTCCGCGACGATCTCGCGCACCGAGGCCTCGACGTCGGCCCGCCGGACGCGCTCGTACGTCGGGATCGAGGCAGAGATCTCCCGGTACACCTGCTCGGCGATCGCGTCCGCCCGGTCTTCCAGCACGGTTCCGAGCGTAGGTCGTCGGCGGTTGTCCGTGGATCCAATTGTTCTGGGGCAGAGATGTAGTGCGGGACGATGAGTTCTCCGGCCGGGATTCCTAGCGTTCTCGGCATGCCACTTCCTGCGAATCCTCCCCGCGATCCGAGCTCGCCGTTCGCGTCGATGCGGGCTCACCACACGGGCATCCGCTATCCCGACTTCGAGGACGCCCGGTCGTTCTGGGTCGACAAGCTCGACTGGCGGATCCTCCAGACCTGGCCCTACGGCGACCTGACCCTCGCCTACGTCATGCCGCCCGACCAGGACGACTTCCACCTGGAGATCCTGGCCGGGCCGGGTGCGGGCCCGCAGCCGATGTTCGCCGACGTCGACGAGAGCCTGAGCGTCGGTGGGTTGAACCACGTCTGCATCGAGGTCGTCAGCGTCGACAAGACCCTGGAGGAGCTGCGGGCCCGGGGCGTCGACATCGTCGACGAGCCGTTCGAGATCGAGGCCATCAGCGCGCGGCTGGCGTTCTTCCGCGATCCCTGGGGCAACATGTTCGAGCTGTCGGAACGTCTGCCTTAGAGCAGACCGTCCCAGACCGCGCGTTCGGCCGAACGGGGGTCGTCGACCGGCGTCACGGTCTCGGTGAGGATGCCGGTCGTACGCCGGTCGACGGTGTACGGAGCCCAGCCCGGATCACCGTCGGTGATGAACCGGACCCAGACCGCGTGGGTCGAGTCCGCGACCGCCCGCGAGGGCGCGCCACCGAGGATCGGGACGATCGACGGATCGTCGATCGTGTCGAAGACGAACGGGATCTCGACCGCGTGCGCGCTGCCGTAGCCGTGGTTCTCCTCCGGGAACGGCCGGTCGAAGACGTACGCGAACGTGGTGCCCTGGTGCGCCTCGGCCAGCCGGATCGCCGGGACGCCGAAGTACCAGTCGCTGACCACCTGGGCCAGCAGGTCGCCGGGGGAGGCGTCGGGCTCGGCGCGGCGGTAGGGCTCCAGCCCCTCCGGCCCGAGGCCGTAGGCCGCGGCCCCGGCGACCAGCTCGGCTTCGCCGATCAGGTCGAGCGTCCCGCCCGCCACCAGGAACAGCCGGGCCTCCTGCCGGTTGCTGCCCAGCAGAATGCGGACGTTTCTCGAGGCGCCGGCTCTGACCGCGTCCAGTGGGTGCTGGGGAAGAACGACCCCGTCGACGACCGGCGCGAACACCAGGACGCGGGCGGCCAGGGCGCCGTACTTCTCCGGGTCGGGCACCGCCTGGGCGTCGTTGTGGAACTCCTCGGCCGCCTTGACCAGGACGTCCAGTTCGACGGCGGCGATCGCCTCGCGGGTCGCGTCGACCCCGAGCCGCTCGGCCAGCGAGCGGGAGACGGTCAGGCCGACCTTGGGCGGGAGCGTGTGGGCGGTCGCGCCGGACTCGGTGATCGCCTGGGCGAACAGCCCGGCCGCGCTCGGGAGCGCGAGGAGCGTCGAGACGCTCATCGCACCGGCCGACTCGCCCGCGACCGTGACGCGGTCCGGATCGCCGCCGAACGCGGCGATGTTGTCACGGACCCAGCGCAGGGCGGCGACCTGGTCCTGGAGGCCGAGGTTGGCGTTGTTCTCGTCGTTCTCGAAGTAGAGCGAGCCGTCGGGGCCGAGCCGGTAGTTGATCGTCACGGTCACGACGCCGTCGCGGGCGAAGGCCGTGCCGTCGTAGGCCGAGACCGAGCCGGAGCCGTTGACGAACGCGCCGCCGTGGATCCAGACCAGGACCGGTAGGCCCTGCGCGCCGGTCGGCGTCCAGACGTTGAGGTTCAGGCACTCGTCGCCGGGGATGACGACCTCGGGGAACAGCGGCGCGTACTGCTCGGGGTAGTCGCCCTTGGGGACGGTGGGCCCGTACGCGGTGGCGTCGCGGACGCCGTCCCAGCCGACGACCGCCGCGGGCGGGCGCATCCGGTTGGCGCCGAACGGCGGCGCCGCGTAGGGCACGCCCAGGAAGCGGGACACGCCGTCGTCGGTGGCCCCCCGAATCACGCCGCCTGTCACCCGAACCTCGACCATGACAGCTCCTTTGCTCCACGTCACCGGTTCGTCCAGTGTCGGCCTCGGGGGTCGGGTTCGGTGGGCGAATGGGCGCGCCCTCTTCCGCGAGGCCGGAGAGGGTCCTGTGGCTCTACTGAGGACTGGGCTGGGTCGCGGCCTGGGTGGCTATGTGTTGCAGGGCGGCGATGTGGGCGGTCAGGCGGGTGCGGCCGGGTGGGGAGAGCTTGAGCCAGGTGCGCGGGCGCTTGCCGACGTAGCCTTTGCGGACCTCGACGTAGCCGGCGTCGCTGAGCTGGGAGACTCGCTTCGAGAGGGTGGAATCGCTGAGCTTGGCGGCGTCGCGGACGAAGCCGAACTCCGCCCACTCCGCCCCGGCCAGCAACGCCACGATCGACAACCGGACCGGATCGAGCAACAACGAATCGATCTCCGCCCCCGGGTCCGCACCCGGGCCTGGGTCTCCGGGTTTCGGGGCATCGGTCACTTCGTCGCCCGACGGGTCAGGACGCGGTCCTGCCACCACGGTCCACCCACCGCGAGCACCACCCCGCCGACCACCCCGGCGATCGCGGCCAGGTGCGGCACGTCCAGCCGCCCCACCGCCAGCGTCACCCCCACGATCAGCAGCGCCCCGACGATCGCCACGATCCACCGCCCCGGCCCGGCGGCCTGTCGCGCCCGCAGCGGACGCCCGATCGCCGCGCTGCCCCACCGCGTCGTGCTCACCACCGCCGCGACGAGCAGCACCGCCGGGATCACCGAGCTCCACGCCCCACCCGGGGCCAGGTCGACCGCGACGCCGTACGCGGCGACGATCACGCCCGCGCCGATCCACCAGCCTCGGTGCCACCCCGCGGCGTCCGCGGTCCGGCGGCGGTGCTCCTCGAGGTCCTGAAGCGTCCGGCGGGCCTCGTCCGGAGTCGGGGTCGGGGTGGTAGCCATCGGCGGCCTCCGTTCGTCGGTGTGGAAAGTACTTTCTCCAATGGAAAGTAACCCGGGAAACCCGACCCCGCAACCGGGGCTGCGGCGCCGCCGGGCGATCCATACCCTGAGGAGGAACCACGTCCGGGGGGACACGCATCAATGGGATCCAAAGGGTTCTCGCTCGTCGGGGTGGGGGCGATGTTCCTGCTCGCCGCGCTCGACCTGGCCGGCGCCTACTGCGCGGTCCGGTACTTACGCACCGGGCACTGGGGCTGGTACACGACCGGCGTGCTCGGCGAGATCGGCCTCTTCGCGGTCTACACGGCGAGCCTCGAATACGCCGAACTCGCCACGGTCACGCTCGGCTGGATCGTCATCCTGCAGGTCGGCGTCGTCGTCTTCGACCGGGTCGCCAACGGCGTCGTGCTTCCGCCGGGCAAATGGCTCGCGATGGCCGTCATTCTCGCCCTGATGACGTACCTGCTCCTCGCCCCGAACCGCGAGTAGGCGATTGCGGCCGCGCGGCACACTGCGGAGGAGACCCCAGGAGGCACTCCCATGGACTACCTCACCGCGATCGTGTTCGGCGCGATCATCGGCATCGTCGCGCGCATCCTGCTGCCGGGACGGCAGCCGATCGGCATCATCCTCACCGTGCTGATCGGTATGGGCGCCGCCGTCGCCGGCACCTGGGCCGCCGACCGCTGGGACATCCACGGCAGCGGCTCCCTCATCGTGCGCGGCCACCACTACGACTGGCTGGTCCTCGGCGTCCAGGTCGGCATCGCCGTCGTCGGGGTCGCGATCGCCGCCCTGCTGGCCAAGGCGTTCAGCACCGACGACGAGCGCTAGGCCCGACGGCGGAGTCCCAACCGCGCGCCAACGCCCGTATGCGTAGCCTCGTCGAATGGAGTTCCGTTCCGCGGCCGACGTCGCTACCCGCCTGGGCGAGACCGGCTACCTGTGTGACGACGCGCTCGCCACGGTCACGTTCCTCGCGCTCGGCATGCGCCGCCCGCTCCTCCTCGAGGGCGAGCCCGGCACCGGCAAGACCGCGCTGGCCGAGGCGATCGCGCAGACCCTCGACCTCCCGCTGATCCGCCTGCAGTGCTACGAGGGCATCGACGCCACCCAGGCGCTCTACGACTGGGACTTCCCGCGCCAGATCCTGCACCTGCGCGCGCTCGAGGCGTCCGGTGGCGTCGACGCCGAGCAGGCCGAGAAGTCGCTCTACGACGAGCGGTTCCTGCTCGCCCGCCCGGTGCTGGCCGCCCTCCGCCAGGCGCCCGCCGTCCTGCTGGTCGACGAGGTCGACCGCGCCGACGACGAGTTCGAGGCGTTCCTGCTCGAAGTGCTCTCCACCTACCAGGTCAGCATCCCCGAGTTCGGCACGGTCACCGCCGAGACGCCCCCGGTCGTCCTGCTCACCTCCAACCGCACCCGCGAACTCCACGACGCGCTCAAGCGCCGCTGCCTCTACCACTGGATCGACCACCCCGGGCTGGAGCGCGAGATCGAGATCGTCCGCTCCCGCGCCCCGGAGGTCTCGGCCGCGCTGAACCGCCAGGTCGTCACCGTCGTCCAGACGCTGCGCGACGCCGACCTGCAGAAGCCGCCCGGCGTCGCCGAGACCCTCGACTGGGCCCGCGCCCTGCACCTGCTCGGCGTGGCCGCGCTCGACCTCGAGTCGGCCGCCGCCACCGTCGGCGCCCTGGTCAAGTACCGCGAGGACGCCGAGAAGGTCCGGCACGCGCTGGACCGCCTGCTCACGGCATGACCGAACTGTCGGCGTTCGCCGATGCGACCAGACCGGCCCGGCCGGGCGAGGAGATCCTGCTCGGCTTCACGGTCGCGCTGCGCGCCGCCGGGGTCGCGGTCACCCACGACCGCGCCCAGGCCTACCTCGAGGCCGTCGCGCTGGCCGGGATCGCGAACGCCCGCGCGGCCTACTACGCCGGCCGGGCCACGCTCTGCGGCTCCCCGGCCGACCTCGAGCGCTACGACCAGGTCTACGAGGCCTACTTCGACCCCCGCGCCGGGCTGCCCCGCCGTCGTCAGGCCCCGCCGGGCGTCCCCACCGCGTCGACGTCGATCCTGCCCGAGTCGGAGGCCGGCGGGGCCGGCGAGGCCGACGACGAGGAGATCGTGCGCGCGCGGGCGAGCGCGGCCGAGGTCCTGCGTCAGCGGGACATCGCGACGCTGACCGCCAACGAGAAGGCTCGCCTGGCCGAGATGTTCGCGACGCTGTCGGTCCGTCCGCCGCTGCGGCGCTCCGGCCGCCTGCGCCCCTGGCACCGCGGCTCGCTCGACGCCTCCCGCACGCTCCGCGCCTCGCTGCGCCGGATGGGCGAGCCCGCCCGGCTCGAGTTCCGCCGCCGCGCCCTGCGGGCCCGTCCGGTGGTGCTGCTCGTCGACGTCTCCGGCTCCATGAGCTCCTATGCGGACGCTCTGCTGCGCCTCGCCCACCGCCTGGGGACGTCCGGCGGGCCGGTCGAGACGTTCGCGCTCGGTACCCGGCTGACGCGGCTGACCCGGGCGCTGGCCGCGCGGGACGCCGAGCGGGCGCTGATCGCGGCCGGGGAGACGGTGCCGGACTGGTCGGGCGGCACCCGGCTGGGCGAGACGCTCCAGGCGTTCGTCGACCGCTGGGGCCGGCGCGGTCTGGCCCGGGGCGCGGTCGTCGTCGTGTTCTCCGACGGCTGGGAACGCGGGGACGCCTCGCTGCTGGCCGAGCAGATGGCCCGCCTGCACCGGATCGCCCACTCCGTCGTCTGGGTCAACCCGCACCGCGGGAAGGCGAACTACGAGCCGGTCCAGCTCGGCATCCGGGCCGTGCTCCCGCACGTGGACGCGTTCGTCGCGGGCCATTCTCTCGCCGCATTTGCGGAGCTGCTGGACGTCATTTCCCGCGCCTGAGTGCCTGTGACCGCAGTCACTTCTTCGGTGTTAACGTTCGCCGATTGCACCGGAGGAACACTGGAGTTCCGGATGGCCGACGAGGATCTGCAGGCGCGTCGCGTCGACGTGATGTGCGCCTGGACGACGTTCATCGAGCACGGCGACGTCGCCGCGGCCGTACGTCCGGAGATCCTCCTCAGCTGGGGACGCGCCCGGAAGGCGCGGGTCTCCACCGAGGTGGAGGCCGCGCCGATGGCCGACGAGTCGGAGACCGACGCGGTCTGGCGCGGCAGCCCCCTGCAGGCCGCGGTCGAGGCGGTCGGGTCCGAACTACGACGGACGGCCGAGGACGGCGACCTCGTCGTCGCGGTCACCGACCCCAACAGCCGCATCCTCTGGACGTACGGCGGGCGGGTGATGCGGAACAAGGCCGAGTCCGTGGCCTTCCTCCCGGGCGGGCGCTGGGACGACGAGTCGGTCGGCACCAACGCGCTCGACCTGGCCAACCGCCTGGACGCCCCCTCGATGGTGTTCAGCGCCGAGCACTACGCCCGGGGCCTGGGCAACTGGGTGTGCTGGGCGGCTCCGGTGCACGACCCGGTGTCGGGCCGGCGGCTCGGCGTCCTCGACCTGTCGACGACCTGGGACCGCACGCACCCGATCGGGCTGGCCACCGCCCGGGTGATGGCCCGGCTGATCGAGACGGCCATCCCGTACTCGCACGAGCACCCGTCGGTGCGGGCCGAGGGCACCGGCGAGCCCGGCCTGGTGATGACGCTGCTGGGCACGGCCGAGACCTGGCTCGACGGTGCCCGGCTGCTGCTCAACCGGCGGCAGACCGAGATCCTCGCGCTGCTGGCCCTGCACCCCGAGGGGCTGTCGCTCGAGCAGCTGCACGCGATGGTCTACGGCGACCAGGCGGTCACGTTCTCCACGCTCAAGGCCGAGGTCAGCCACTTGCGCCGGGCGCTCGGCGGCCAGCTCGCCTCGCGTCCCTACCGGCTGTTGATGCCGACCGCGACCGACGTCCAACAGGTACTGGCCCTGATCCGGGGCGGCCACGTGGTGGCCGCGGTCGAGGCCTACGGCGGGGACCTGCTGCCGGGGACGAACTCGCCCGCGCTGTCGGAACTGGCCGACTACGTCGCGGTCGCGCTGCGCGAAGCGCTGCTGGCCGACCCGCAGCCGGACGCCGTCCTGCGCTACAGCCAGGAGCTCGCGCCGTACGACCGGGAGGTCGTGGAGTCCTGCCTGTCCCGGCTCGACGGCGCCCCGCACCCGACGATCCCGCTACTCAAAGGCCGCCTCGCGGTCGCGGACAGGTAGCCCAACCGTCCGCCAACCCTCGCGCTCCTACGGTGACCTGACTCACACCGGAGGGGAGTGTCATGACCCGGATCAGCCTCACCGTCGACGGCGCGAAGGTCTCCGACGACGTCGAACCCCGCACGCTGCTGGTGCACTACCTGCGCGAACAGCTCGGGAAGACCGGCACCGTCGTCGGCTGCGACACCAGCAACTGCGGCGCCTGCACCGTCCACCTCGACGGGCGCAGCGTGAAGTCGTGCAACGTGCTGGCGGTCCAAGCCGACGGCGCCGAGGTGACGACGATCGAAGGACTCGCGAACAACGGTCAGCTGCACCCGGTGCAGGAGGCCTTCCGGGAGTGCCACGGTCTGCAGTGCGGCTACTGCACGCCGGGGATGATCATGCAGTCGGTCGACCTGCTGAAGGAGAACCCGAACCCGAGCGAGGAGGAGATCCGGCTCGGGCTCGAGGGCAACCTCTGCCGCTGCACCGGCTACCACAACATCGTGAAGGCCGTGCAGTACGCCTCGGAACACGGGGGTGCGCAGTGACCGCCCTCGACGACCGGCCCGCCGCCGAGATCGGGCGCGACCGGCGTCGCAAGGAGGACCAGCGGCTGATCACCGGCCGCACCCGCTGGACCGACAACATCGTGCTGCCGGGCATGCTGCACCTGGCGATGGTGCGCAGCCCGTTCGCCCACGCGCGGATCGTCAGCATCGACACGTCGGCCGCGAAGGACGCGCCGAACGTCGTCGCGGTCGTCACCGGGAACGACGTCGCGGAAGAGCAGGGCGGGCTGCCGAACGCCTGGCCGATCACCCCGGACCAGGTCGCGCCGGTGCACCCGCCGATCGCCGTCGACCGGGCCACGTTCGCCGGGGAGATCGTCGCGGTGGTCGCCGCGCGCAGCGCGGCCGAGGCCCGCGACGCGGCCGAGCTGGTCGACGTGGAGTACGAGGAGCTGCCGGCCGCGCTCGACCTGAAGGAGGCCGCGGCCGACACCGTGCTGGCCCACCCCGACCTGGGGACGAACAAGTCCGCGCTCTGGGTGTTCGACTCGGGCGAGGCCGGCACCGGCAGCCCGATCGAGGAGGCCATCACCAAGGCCCGCACCGACGGGATCGTGATCGAGCGGGAGTACCGGCAGCAGCGGCTGATCCCGGCGTTCATGGAGCCGCGCTCGTGCGTGGTCGACCCGACCAGCGAACAGATCACGATGTGGTCGGCCACCCAGATCCCGCACATCCTGCGGTTCCTGCTGGCCGCGGTGACCGGCACGCCGGAGTCCAAGATCCGGGTCATCGCGCCGGACGTCGGCGGTGGCTTCGGCGGCAAGCTGCAGTCGACGCCCGAGGAGTTCATCGTCTTCCTGCTGGCCAAGCGGCTGGGCAAGCCGGTGAAGTACACCGAGACCCGGTCGGAGTCGCTGGTCTCCGCGCACCACGGCCGCGACCAGTGGCAGAAGCTGACGCTCTCGGCCGAGCGCGACGGCACGGTGACCGGGCTCAAGGTCGAGCTGCTGGCCGACCTGGGCGCGTACGTGGCGCTGGTCGGCGGCGGGGTGCCGGTGCTGGGTGCGTTCATGTTCAACGCGATCTACAAGTTCCCCGCGTACCACTTCGCCTGCCAGACCGTGCTGACCAACAAGACCTGGACCGACGCCTACCGCGGCGCCGGCCGGCCCGAGGCCACGTTCGGCATCGAGCGGATCATGGACGAGCTGGCGGCCGAGGTCGGCGTCGACCCGCTGGCGATCCGGGAGAAGAACTGGATCAAGCACGAGGAGTTCCCGTTCACGACCGTGGCCGGGCTGACGTACGACTCGGGCAACTACGAGGCCGCGACCGCACGGGCGCGCGAGATGTTCGAGTACGACGCGCTCCGGGCCGAGCAGCAGAAGCGCCGGGAGTCCGGTGACCCGGTGCAGCTCGGGATCGGCATCTCGACGTTCACCGAGATGTGCGGGCTGGCGCCGTCGCGGGTGCTCGGCACGCTGGACTACGGGGCCGGGGGCTGGGAGGCCGCGTCGGTGCGGATGCTGCCGACCGGCAAGGTCGAGGTCGTCACCGGCGCGTCGCCGCACGGCCAGGGCCACGAGACCGCGTTCTCGCAGATCGCCGCCGACCGGCTCGGCGTCCCGTTCGAGGACGTCGAGGTGCTGCACGGCGACACCCAGGTGTCGGTGAAGGGGCTGGACACCTACGGGTCGCGGTCGCTGGTCGTCGGCGGTGAGGCCGTCGTGCGGGCCGCCGACAAGGTGATCGAGAAGGCCAAGGTGATCGCCGCGCACCTGCTGGAGGCGTCCGAGGGCGACATCGAGTTCTCGGCCGGCCGGTTCTCGGTCCGCGGGACCGACAGCGGGGTCGGGATCGCCGAGGTCGCGCTGGCGACGTTCGCCGCGCACAACCTGCCCGACGGCGTGGAGCCGTCGCTGGATTCGGACGCGACCTACGACCCGGTGAACTTCAGCTTCCCGCACGGGACGCACCTGTGCGCGATCGAGGTCGACACCGAGACCGGGGCGCTGCGGATGCGCAAGTACGTGGCCTGCGACGACATCGGGAACATCATCAACCCGCTGATCGTGTCCGGGCAGGTGCACGGCGGGCTGGTGCAGGGGATCGCCCAGGCGCTGTGGGAAGAGGCGGTGTACGACGAGTCGGGGACGCTGGTGAGCGGGTCGTTCGTCGACTACCTGCTGCCGACGGCGGCCGACACGATCAGCTTCGACCTCGACCACACGACGAGCCCGGCCACCAGCAACACGCTGGGGACGAAGGGCGTCGGGGAAGCCGGCACGATCGCGTCGACGCCCGCGGTCGTGAACGCGGTGGTGGACGCGGTGCGGCACCTGGGGGTGCACGACATCCAGATGCCGTGCACTCCGGAGCGGGTCTGGAAGGCGATCAACGGAGCGTCGGCCCACACGGAGACCGAGGGCGCGGCGATGCCGCACTTCGACTCCTCGGAACCCGGTGAGGACAGCACGGAAGGGGCGGGCCAGTGATTCCGGCGCAGTTCGACTACGTGGCTCCGGCCACTCTGGACGAGGCCGTGGCCGCGCTGTCGCAGCACGGCGACGACGCGAAGATCCTGGCCGGTGGGCAGAGCCTGCTCCCGGTGCTGCGGATGCGGCTCAACGCCCCGGAGATCGTCATCGACCTGGGCCGGATCCCGTCGCTGCAGGGCATCCGCGACGACGGCGACGCGATCGTGATCGGCGCGATGACGCCGCACCACGTCGTCGGGTCCGACCCGCTGGTGGCCGAGCACGCGGCGCTGATCTCGAAGGCGGTGACGCACCTGGCCGACGCCCAGGTGCGTCACCGGGGGACGTTCGGCGGGGCGCTGGCCCACGCCGACCCGGCCGGTGACCTCGGTGCGCCGGTGCTGGCGCTGGACGGGCAGTTCGTGATCACCGGCCCGGGTGGTACCCGGACGGTGCCGGCGTCCGAGTTCTTCGTCGGGCTGTTCGAGACGGCGATCCAGGACGACGAGATCCTCACCGAGGTGCGGATCCCCAAGCACACCGGCTGGGGAGCGCACTACGAGAAGTTCGTGCGGATCGCGCACCAGTGGCCGATCGTGGCGGTGGCGGCGACGGTCCGGTCCGACGGGGGTTCGCTCGCGGAGGCGAAGATCGGGCTGACGAACATGGGGTCGACGCCGTTGCGGGCCTCGGCGGTGGAGGCCGCTCTGGCCGGAGGTTCTGACGCCTCTTCGGCGGCTGCCCTGGCCGCCGAGGGGACCAGCCCGCCCTCGGACCTGAACGGGGACGCCTCCTACCGGCAGCACCTGGCCCGGGTGCTCACCCGGCGGGCCGTGCTCGCGGCGGCGGGAGCGTGAGCGTATGGAGCTGACCCACCACTTCCACGTCCCGTCCGGCGTCGACGAGACCTGGACGCGGTTCCAGGACGTCGCCGGGCTGGCCGGGTGTTTCCCGGGGGCGTCGGTGACGTCGGTGGAGGGGGACGAGTTCACCGGGTCGTGCAAGGTGAAGCTCGGGCCGATCGCGCTGGTCTACAACGGGACCGGGACGTTCACCGGACGGGACGAGTCGGCGCATCGGCTGGTGGTCGAGGCCAAGGGGCGGGACAAGCGCGGGAACGGGACGGCGTCGGCGACGGCCGCGGTGACGATGTCGGCGGGGTCCGAGGGTGGGACCGACGTCGACGTGGTGACGGATCTGACCGTGACCGGGAAACCGGCGCAGTTCGGGCGGGGGTTGATCCAGGACGTCTCGGACAAGCTCCTGGGCCAGTTCGTGACGTGCCTCGAACAGCAGCTGGCCTCGGACGGGGCCGGCCCCGAGGCGGGGCCGGCCCCGCCGGGGCCCGAGGATGCGTCGGACGGGTCGGCCTCGTCGGACGGGTCGGCCTCGTCGGGCGAGTCGGCCTCGGCGGGCGCGGCCGGCGGCGGGGCGGTTCGTCCGAGCGTCGCCACCGGAACGGCGGGGCGGCCGCCGGACGACGCGTTGGACCTCGGGGCCACCGTGCTCCCGGTCCTGGCCCGGAACTACTGGAAGCAGGCGCTGGCCGGCGTCGTCGCCGTGCTGCTCCTCATCCGGCTCGTCCGCCGCCGCACCCGCGGCTGAAAGACCAGGCTCCGGCCACGCTCCGAGTCACGTCGAGGCACGCACGACGAGCGTGGCCGGCCCGGTCACCGACTCCGGCGACTCCCCGGCGATCACCCGGGCCAGCAGCGACACCGCGGCCTCGGCCTGCTCGTCGAACGCGATCCGCACGGTCGTGAGCGGCGGATCCGACCGCTGGGCGAGCCCGGAGTCGTCGAACCCGCCCAGCGCGACGTCGGCCGGCACCCGCAGACCGGCCTCGCGCAGCGCGAGCAACGCGCCGGACGCGAGGACGTCGGACGCGGCGAACACCGCGTCCGGCCGCCCTTCCCGGAGGAGCGACCGCATGGCCGCGTGCCCGTCGAGCGTCGAGTACGCGGACGCCGAGACGGCGGGCCGGTCCGCGCCGAGCACGTCCCGGAAGCCCGCGAGCCGGTTGCGGGCGCTCGCCGTGTCGAGCGGGCCGGTGATCAGCGCGATCTCCCGGTAGCCGCGTTCGGTCAGGTGCCGGGCCATGGTGCGGGCCCCGGCCCGGTCGTCGACCTTCACGTGCGGGAGTTTCCGCCCGGCCCCGAGCGGCTCCCCGAACACGACCGCCGGCGTCCCGGCCGCCAGCAGACCCCGGAACAAGGGGTCGTCCCCATGGGTGGAGCGCAGGATGACGCCGTCGAGCAGGCCCCCGGAGGCGTGCGCGAGCACCGCGTCGCGGGCGGCGTCGGTCGTCACCAGCGTCAGGTAGAGCGTCTGCCCCCGGGCGGTCACCCGGTCGCTGAGCGCGGCCACCGTCGCGGCGAGCCCGGGGTCGTAGGGTGGGAGGACGTGACGCGTCGTCCGTGGTTCCCGGCTCTGCTGCTCGTCACGGGCGTCGGCCCGTTCGGCCTCGACACGTATCTGGCCGCGCTGTCGTCGCTGGCCGGATCCCTGCACACCGGCGCGACCGGCGCCCAGCTCACCGTGACGACCTACATCGTCGGGCTGGCCGTCGGGCAACTCGCCGGCGGGCCGGTCAGCGACAGCACCGGCCGGCGTCCGGTGCTGCTCGCCTCGTCGGCCGCTTTCACCGTGCTGTCGCTGGTCTGCGCGGTGCTCTCCAACGCGCCGGTGTTCATCGCGGCCCGGTTCGTCCAGGGGCTCGTCGCCGGGGCCGGGGTGGCCTGCGGACGGGCCGTGCTGAGCGACGGCTTCCGCGGCTCGGCCGGCGACACGAAGTTCGGCACGCTGGCCGCGGTCAACCTCCTGAGCCCGGTGGTCGCGCCGGCGGTCGGCACGCTGTTCCTCGGCGTCGGCGGCTGGCGCGCGGTCTTCGTCTTCATGGGCGTCCTCGGGCTGCTGATGACGCTCGCGATCGCGTTCGGCGTGCCCGAGTCGCTGCCGCCGGCCGAGCGCCACGCGGGCGGCCTGACCGCGACCCTGGTCCGGATGGCCGACCTCGGCCGGGACTTCGGGTTCCTCCGGCACGTGATCATCGCCTGCCTGGCCACCGCGAGCTTCTTCACGTACATCGGTGGCTCGTCCTACGCGCTGCAGACCGTCTACGACCTCGACTCGCGCGGCTACGCCGCCGTCTTCACGGTCAACGCGGTCTTCATGGTCGTCGGCAGCGTCGCGTTCCGGCTGCTGGTCGGGCGCGTCGGTCCGACCCGCCTGCGGACGGCCGGCCTCGTCGTCGGTGTCCTCTCGACGTCCGGGCTGCTGGCCGGCGTGCTCGCTATCCACCAGCACCCCGGGACGCTGGCGCTGCCCTGGGTGTGCCTGAGCGGGGTCACGTTCGCGATGGGGCTGATGATCCCGGCCGCGATGACGCTCGCCCAGACCGCCGGCGACCGGGCCCGCGGAACCGCGTCGGCGCTGCAGGGCGGCGGGATGTTCCTGGTCGGCTCGCTGTCCACGCCGCTGGTCGGCATCCTCGGCTACACCAGCGTCGTCCCGATGGCCGCGGCGATGGCGGTCCTGATGGCCGCGGCCGCGCTGGCTGCGGTGCTGACCCGCTCGGCCGGGTCCCGCGCGGGAGGGGTCCAGCTCGAGACGGCCACGGCGAATCCGACAGAATCGCACTCGTGACCCGAACGCACCTCCATCGCGGCGTCGACCGCCTGCTCGCCGAAGCCCGCGCCGGATCGAATCGGCTGACGCCGGCCGAGGCCCGCGCCGCCCAGGAGCGCGGGGCCCTGCTGGTCGACACGCGCACCGAGACCCAGCGCGCCGAGCAGGGCGAACTGCCGGGCGCGATCGTGATCGACCGGACCGTGCTCGAGTGGCGCCTCGACCCGGCCAGCGGTGTCAACATCCCGGAGGCCGTCGGCTACGACGTCGAAATCGTCGTGGTCTGCCGGCAGGGGTACAGCTCGGGCCTGGCCGCGGCGAGCCTGCGGGCCGTAGGCCTGTGGCGGGCCACCGACATGGTCGGGGGCGTGGAGGCGTGGATCGCCGACGGTCTCCCGGTGCACCAGGGCCCGGCCGACGTCCGCCGCTGACCGCGGCCGCGCTACAGGCTGCGCAGACGCAGGACGAACCAGGTGATCGTGCACATGAAGACGAACGTCGTCGCGCCGGAGACCGCGCCGAGGAGTAACGCCTCGGGGACGTTCGCGGTCGCGGAGTAGGTGTCGGCGGCCTTCGAGCCGCCGAGCACGATCGCGACCGAGTAGAGCAGCGGCGTGCGTTGGTCGAAGATCTCGCGCACGAACTGGGCGACCGTGAGGCGGCCGGAACGAGGAGCCATGTCACTCACGGTAAGCGGGTCTCGGGCGCGCCGGGGTGGTCCGTGAACAACGTCTCGACACGTATCAAATCGTGCTCTCGATGATCTCCCGGCGATCGTCGGGGAGGCGGCGGGTGCGCAGCGTGCGGTCGAGGTGCGCCAGCAGGGGCAGCACCACCCGCCGGCTGGTGCCGAGCGCCTGACGGGCCTGGCTGGTGGTGAACGGCTGGTCGAGACCGGCCAGCACCTCGACGGCCCGGTCGTCGGCGCCGGGAAGCAGGACGACGGTGTCGGCCACCCGGAGGATCGCGCCGGCCCGTTCGGCGGCCGCGAGCTCGCGCGGGCCGAGGCCGAGCTGGGTGAGCCGGCCCGCCTCCGGAGCCCGGAAGGGGACGTCGGTGAGCTCGTCGGCCAGCGCGTCGACGGCCGCGGCGACGGGCCGGGGGAGCGGCGGAGGGGCGTCCCGGTCGACGACCCTACCGTCACGGACGGTGAGCGGAGCGGCGATCAGAGCCAGCACCACGCTGCGGTCCGGGAGCTCGAGCGCGGCCCGGGCCTCGTCGATCGTCGGGCCGGCCTCCAGCGTGCCGGTCGCGCGGTGCTCGGCGAGCTGTTTCCGGAGACGTTCGCGCAGTTCGGCCGCGTGGTCGGCGTCGACCAGCCAGTCACCGGCGCGGAGCGCGCCGGCCGGGGGCATGGCGCCCAGCCCGGCGAGCTCGGCCGCGCGGACGAGCTTGCGCTGCCGGAGCAGGTGCTCGCCGAAGCCGCTGCCGACGGTCGGGCCGAGCTCGGCCAGCTCGGCCGCGCGGGCCGCGGCCGCACCGCGCCGGGCGAGCGCCGGGGGATCCGTGTCGAGCACGGTGACCCGCCCGATCACCCGGTGCGCGCCCGGATCGCGCAGCAACGCGCGGTCGCGGGCGGCCAGCGGCAGCGCCGTCCCGAGCGTCAGCCGTGCGTGTTGGAGTCCGTCCCCGTGGTTCGCGTCGTCCCGGAGGGGGCGGACCCGGACCGGGACGGCGGCCGAGCCGAGGTGGAGGACGAGTTCGGCCGGGGCGTCGCCCAGGTCGTCGCCGTCGACCCGCACGTCGATCAGCGCGGTGGACGTCCACCGGCCCGGCGTCAGCAGCGCGTCGCCCCGGTGGACGTCGTCCTTGTCGACGTTGCGCAGGTTGACGGCCACCCGGGCGACCGCGCTCACCGACTCGTGCGCCACCCCGAGCGCCTGGAGCCCGCGGACGACCGCGCTCCGCCCGTTGAGCGTGAGCTCGTCGCCGACCCGCATCGTGCCCGCGGTGAGCGTGCCGGTCACCACGGTGCCGCTGCCCCGGATCGTGAACGAGCGGTCGACCCAGAGCCGCACCGGCGCGGTCACGTCCGGCTCCGGCAGTCCGCCGACCAGCTCGGCGAGCCGCGCCCGCAGCGAGTCGAGGCCCTCGCCGGTCGCGCCGCTCACCGCGACCGCGGGCAGGCCGGCCAGCGAGGTGCCGCGCAGCCGCGAAGCGACCTCGGCCACGACCGGCGCCGGGGGAGCCAGGTCGCTGCGGGTCACGGCCAGCACCGCGTGCGACACCCCGAGCGCGTCCAGCGCCGCCACGTGCTCCGCGGTCTGCGGCATCCACCCCGAATCCGCCGCCACCACCAGCAGCACGGCCGGGACCGGGCCCACGCCGGCCAGCATGTTCGGCACGAACCGCTCGTGCCCGGGCACGTCGACGAACGCCACGTCGGCGCCGCCGGGCAGCGTCGTCCAGGCGAACCCGAGGTCGATCGTCATGCCCCGGCGCCGTTCCTCGGCCCAGCGGTCCGGCTCCATCCCGGTCAGCGCGCGGACCAGCGTCGACTTCCCGTGGTCGACGTGCCCGGCCGTCGCTAGGACGTGCATCCGTCCTCCGCGACCGCACGGACGGCGGCGAGCAGAGCGTCGTCCGACGAAGGAGGGATGCAGCGCAGGTCGAGCAGGAGAGCACCGCGCTCGACGCGGCCGACCACCGGCGGGTCACCCGCCCGCAGGGCCCCGGCCCAGGCCGCGGGGAGCGCGACCGCGGCCGACGGGAGCACGACGCCGGGCGCGCCCCCGCCGCCGACGACGCCGTCGCTCGGCCCGGCCTCGGCCGGGATCCCGTCGGCGCGCAGCGCGGCGGCCAGCGCCTCCGACCGGGACCGGAGCTCGGCCGGGTCCGCGTGCAGGGCCAGGTGGGTGGGGGTCGACGGGCCGGTCAGCGTGGCCTCCAGCGCGGCGAGCGTGAGCTTGTCGACGCGCAGCGCCCGGGCCAGCGGGTGGCGGCGCAGTCGCTCCACGATCGGTTCGGTGCCGAGCAGCAGGCCGGCCTGCGGGCCGCCGAGCAGCTTGTCGCCGCTCGCGGTCACCAGCGCGGCGCCTTTCCGGAGCGCGGTGGTCGCGTCGGGCTCGGCCGGCAGCAGCGCGTCCGGGGCCAGCAGACCCGACCCGATGTCGACGACGACCGGCACGTCCAGCGAGGCCAGCGCCTCGACGTCCACATCGGCGGTGAAGCCGGTGACCACGAAGTTCGACGGGTGGACCTTGAGCACGAAGCCGGTGTCGGGACCGATCGCGGCCCGGTAGTCGGCCAACGTCGTCCGGTTGGTCGTGCCGACCTCGCGGAGCCGTGCGCCGGTGGATTCCAGCAGGTCGGGCAGGCGGAACCCGTCGCCGATCTCGACCAACTCGCCCCGGCTGACGATGATCTCCCGGCCCGCGGCCAGCGCGGTCGCGGCCAGCACGAGCGCGGCCGCGCCGTTGTTCACCACGTGCACCGCGCCCGCGTCCGGCACGGCCGCGGCGAGCGCGGCCAGGGTGGCGCGCCCGCGCCGCGCCCGCCGTCCGGTCTCGAGGTCCAGTTCGACGTCGGTCGCGCCGGCCGCCGCCCGGAGCGCCTCGACCGCGGCCTCGGACAGGACGGCCCGGCCGAGGTTCGTGTGGAGGACGACGCCGGTCGCGTTGAGGACCGGCCGCAGGGAGGTCGCGCGGTGGGGGAGGCTCGCGGCGGCGGCGGGGACCACGTCCTCGGGGGAGAGGTCGCCGGCCCGGGCCCGGGACTGGGCGTCGACGACGGCGGCTTTGACCCGGTCGCGTCCCAGGCGGGTGACGGCGGGGGCCAGCCGAGGGTCGGCCAGCGCCGCGTCGGTGCGGGGGATGAGGCGGCGAGGGTCCATAGGCGAACTCTAGGCCCAGGAGTGGGGACCGGCCCGCTGACGCGGGCCGCGGTGGGCGCGCACGGAGAACGGGTCGGCGGAGGCGGACGGGAATCGAACCCGCCTGACCGAGATCCTCGGCCACTACGGTTTTGAAGACCGCGGGGGGCACCAGCCACCCGAACGCCTCCCTGCCGACCCCGGGAACGCTACCGGTCCCGGTACCGCACCGCCTCACCGAGCCGCGCCTTCAGCGAATCGACCCCCACCCGCTCACCGGCCCCGTCGAAGTCCTTCGACGGCCCGGCGTACGGCATCACGTACGCTGCGGTGTCCCGCTGGAACCGCCAGCCCTCGGCCAGCGGCCCCGCGTCGTACGCGTCGTACCCGATCGAGTCGAGGAACTCCGTCACCGCGACCTTCGCGCCCGGATTGTCCCCGGCGATCGGCAGCACCGACCGGTCCTCCTCGCCCACCTGCCCGGCCAGGTGCCGGAAGAAGATGTTGTTGAACGCCTTGACCACGTACGACTCGGGCAGATGCGCCTGCAGCAGCTCGCTCGTCGTCGTCGACTCGTCGTCGAGGGCCTCGATCTGACCGTCGCGCTCCGGGTAGTAGTTCATCGTGTCGATGACGACCTTCCCGACCAGCGGCTCGACCGGCACCTCCGGATACCGGCCGAGCGGGATCGTCACGACGACGATGTCACCGACCGCCGCGGCCTGGATCGCGGACGCCGCCCGGGCCCGCGGACCGAGCTCGCGGACCAGCTCGGAGAGCGTCTCCGGCCCGCGACTGTTGCTCAGTACGACGTGGTGACCCGCGCCGACCGCCAGCCGGGCGATGGTGCTGCCGATGTTCCCGCTACCGATGAGTCCGATCGTCGTCATGTCTTCGGCCAACTCGCCGGATCCGGAAACGATTCCCTAGGCTGGAAAAATGACGACCTATCGGTTGACCCAGTACGCGCACGGCGGCGGCTGCGCGTGCAAGATCCCGCCCGGCGAGCTGGAAGACACCGTCAAGGGACTCATCGGAACCCCGGTCGACTCCGACCACGAGCTGCTGGTCGGCCTCGACGACGGTGACGACGCCGCGGTCGTCCGCACTCCGGCCGGCGCGGTCGTCGCGACCGCCGACTTCTTCACCCCGGTCGTCGACGACCCCTACGACTGGGGCCGCATCGCGGCCACGAACGCGCTGTCGGACGTCTACGCGATGGGCGGCCGCCCGGTCGTCGCGGTGAACCTCCTCGGCTGGCCGCGGGACGTGCTGCCGTTCGACCTGGTCCGCGAGGTCCTCCGCGGCGGTCTCGACGTCGGACGCGCGGCCGGCTGCCACGTCGCCGGCGGGCACAGCGTCGACGACCCGGAGCCCAAGTACGGCATGGCGGTCACCGGCCTGATCGACCCCGACCGGATCCTGCGCAACGACGCCGGCGCGCCCGGCGTCCCCCTCACGCTCACCAAACCGCTGGGGATCGGCGTCCTCAACTCCCGCCACAAGCAGACCGGCGACGTCTTCCCGCAGGCCGTCGAGGCCATGACGACGCTGAACGACAAGGCGTCGGAGGCCGCGCTGGAGGCCGGGGCGACCGCCGCCACCGACGTCACCGGGTTCGGGCTGCTCGGCCACCTACACAAACTGGCCCGGGCCAGCGGCGTCACCGCGGAGATCGAGGCCTCGGCGGTGCCGTACCTCGACGGTGCCCGGGACGCGCTGCGCGACGGCTATGTCAGCGGCGGCACCCGGCGCAACCTCGACTGGGTCCGCCCGCACCTGGAGTCCGGTCTGTCCGAGGACGAGCTGCTCCTGCTCGCCGACGCCCAGACCTCCGGCGGCCTGCTGGTGGCCGGTGAGCTGCCCGGCTACCCGGTCGTCGGCCGGCTAGTGCCCGCCGAGGCCGGCGTCACCGTGCGCGTCCGGTGAGGTCTTCGGCCCGAGCCCCTCACCGGGGCTGACGGGGCGGCGCTCCCGCTCGGCCAGCTGCTGCCGCTGCGGGCCGACGACGTACTTCGGGTCTTCGGTGGACACCACGCCGGCATGGAAGACGCCGAGCCGCTGCGCGAGGCTGCCGGCCAGCAGCGCGGCCCCCGACAGCACGGCCGCGGTGCGGGAGCGGCGCGCGAAGAGCGCGGCCCCGACCGCGCCGCCGATCGTCAGGGCCCGGGCCGCGGTGAAGAACTTCTTCGGCGTCGGCTCCTCGATCGCCCCGCGCACCAGCCCGAGCCGGCCCTCCATGCGCTGCGACGCGGCCAGTTCCAGCCCGGCGCCGAGCACGGCCAGCCTCCGCGCCGGACCGGCCTGGTCGCGCGGCGCGACGATCAGGCCGAGACCCGCGCCGCTGGCGGCCGCGCTGCCGACGAAGACGAACGGCAGCTCGTCCTTGGCGGTGTTCCAGAACGGCACCGCGGTGTGCGAGATCAGCACGGCCGTGTACGAGGCCACCGCGGGCGCGACCGCCGCCGCGGCCACCCCGGCCGCCGACCCCAGCCCGCGCACGACCCGCCAGCGCTCCGGCACGAACTCGGTGGCCGCCGCCGCGCCCAGCGCGCCACCGAACACCGAGAGCGCCCACGTGCCCATGCTCATCGGCGACGTCGGCTTGGCCACCCGCAGCATGTGGTGGAACCGGTCCGGACGGCCCAGATCGACGATCAGGTAGTACGTGCCGCCGATCAGCGCGGCCAGACCGCCGAGCCGCCCGCCGCGGCGCAGCGCCGGGCGGCCGGTGAGGTCACCCCCGGCGGCCAGCAGCGCCGACCCGGCCGACAGCCCGCCGAGGAAGAAGTAGTAGGCGATGTCCTCTTTCCACACCGGCGGCTTGAGCACCGGCCGGCCGTAGTACGACGTGAAGTCGGCCCGCGGAACCATCGACTGTTCCCGCCCGCCGTCGGCCCCCCGCCCGCCTCCACGGCGCCGCCGGCCGTCGGGCGCGCTCATCGGCGTCCGCCCAGGAACGACGCGGCCGCGCCGGCCACCAGCGCGAGCCCGGCCAGCCCGGCCGCCTTCCACATCCGGCCCGCGTCCCGGGTCGGCACGTGCGGGTCCGGCGGCAGGCCGTACACCTCGGGCTCGTCGAGCAGCAGGAAGAACGCGCCGTCGCCGCCGACCCCGTCGTCGGGGTTCTCGCCGTACAACCGCGCTTCGCTGACGCCGTCGGAGTGCAGTTTCTCCACCCGCTCGGCCGCGCGGGCTCGCAATTCGTCCAGATCACCGAACTGGATCGAGTCGGTCGGGCAGGCCTTCGCACAGGCGGGCTCCTGCCCGTCGCGCAGGCGGTCGTAGCAGAGCGTGCACTTCCAGGCCCGGCCGTCGTCCTCGCGGCGGTCGATGACCCCGTAGGGGCAGGCGGAGACGCAGTAGCCGCAGCCGTTGCAGATGTCCTGCTGGACGACGACCGTGCCGAACTCGGTGCGGAACAGCGCGCCGGTCGGGCAGACGTCGAGGCAGCCGGCGTGGGTGCAGTGCTTGCAGACGTCCGACGCCATCAGCCAGCGGAAGTCCTGACGAGTCTCGGCCCCGGACCCCGCCCCGGGCAGCTGCGTCGACGGCATCCCGAGGTCCACCGGAGCGGTGCCCAGCTCGGCCCCGGCCGACGGCAGGTCGGAGAGGTTCCCGGCCACCGCGGCGGCGATCGCGTCCGCGGCCGGGGGACCGGTGGGCCGGTGCGCCATCCCGGAGTCGTGGGCGTGCAGCACGCGGTCCTGCTCGATGAACGCGACGTGCCGCCAGGAGTTCGCGCCGAGGTTCCCGGTGTTGTCGAACGACATCCCGAGCAGGTTGAACCCGTCGTCGGGGACCCCGTTCCACTCCTTGCAGGCGACCTCGCAGGCCTTGCAGCCGATGCAGACCGACGTGTCGGTGAAGAAGCCCTTGCGGGCCGGCGGCTCGGCGTAACCGGCGTCGGCGGCCGGGCTCTCCAGCGGACCGTAGAAGCTGTTCACTCGTCGCCTTCCACGTGCGCCGGGCCGCCCGTCTGCACGTGGGTGCCGGTCTCGGTGGTGATGCCTGCCCGGTCACGGTAGTCCTGCACGTAGGTCAGCAACGCCGGCCCGCGCGGACGCCGTCCGGGCCGGACGTCGCAGGTGGCCACCTTGGACTCCTGGATCAGCACGTTCGGGTCGAGCGCCACGCCGAACAGGTCGTTCGCGACGTCGCCGGTCACCAGCCCGGTCGCCCCCCAGTGATAGGGCAGCCAGACCTGGTGCACGGTCCGGTTCATCACCCGCAGCGGCGTCATCCGGTCGGTGACCATCACCCGCGCCTCGATCGCCGTGCGCGCGGTGACGATCGTCGCCCAGCCCAGGTGCTCGAGCCCGCGCAGGCGGGCCAGCTCGGGGGAGACCTCGAGCGTCAGCGCCGGCTGTAGCTCCGAGAGGTAGGGCAGCGTGCGGCTCATCCCGCCCGCCGTGTGGTGCTCGGTCAGCCGCGAGGTCGTGAGCACGAACGGGAACACCTCGGAGTGCTGCTCCGGCGGCGACGGGTCGGACAGGTTGTCGGACCGGCCGTACACCTTCCGGGTCGGGTTCCCGGCCTGCTTGTACAGCGCGTTCGGGAACGGCGACTCGTGCGGCTCGTAGTGCGTCGGCAGCGGCCCGTCCTGCAGCCCGCTCGGCGCGAACAGCCAGCCCTTCCCGTCGGCCTGCATGATGAACGGGTCGTCGCCGCGGAGCGCGGCGACGCCGGTCGCGTCCGGGTCGGGGACGTACGACGGCGGCTTGGTCTTCTCGAAGTCGGGGACGTCCCTACCGGTCCATTCGCCCTTCTCCTCGTCCCACCAGACGTACTTCTTGCGCTCGCTCCACGGCCGGCCCTGCGGGTCGGCGGACGCGCGGTTGTAGAGGATGCGCCGGTTGTACGGCCAGGCCCAGCCCCACTCGGCCGCGGTCTCGTCCTGCTCGCCGCGGGGCTTGCGGCGGTCGGCCTGGTTGACGCCGTCGGCGAAGACGCCCGAGTAGATCCAGCAGCCGCAGGCGGTCGACCCGTCGGCCTTGAGCTGCATGTAGCCCGGCAGCAGCTCGCCGGTCGTCAGGTCGTAGCCGTTGATCGCCTTGAGCACCGACGCGCCGTCGGGCTCGTCGCCTCGCTCGGGGTCGGGGGTGAAGCCGTAGCTCCAGTCCAGGTCCTGGATCGGCCGGTCGCGCGGGTCGGTCGAACCGGCCAGCGCGGCCTTGAGGCGGCGGCCCAGGTGGTAGAAGAACCAGAGCTCGGACCGCTGGTCGCCCTTCGGCTCGGTCGCCTTCTCGCGCCACTGAAGCATCCGCTGGGTCTGGGTGAACGTGCCCTCCTTCTCGGTGTGCGCGGCGGCCGGGAAGAAGAACACCTCGGTCTTGCACTGCTCCGGGACGATCTCGCCGGTCTCGATCTCGGGCGAGTCCTTCCAGAACGTGGCGCTCTCGATCATCGCCAGGTCGCGGACGACCAGCCAGTCGAGGTTGGCCATCCCCAGCCGCTGGAGCTTGCCGTGCGCCGACCCGACGGCCGGGTTCTGGCCGAGCAGGAAGTAGCCGCTGACCTTGCCGTCGACCATGTCCATGACCGTGCGGTAGGTGCCGTGGTCGCCGGTCAGCCGGGGCAGGTAGTCGTAGCAGAAGTCGTTGTCTTTCGTGGCTTTCGAGCCCCAGTACTCCTTCAGCAGCGACACCGTGTACGCGTCGGCGTTGGCCCAGAAACCCTTCTGCTTGTCGCCGACGATGCCGTCGATGTAGCTCTTCAGGTCCTTGTGCGTCGACGCGCTGGGCATCGGCAGGTACCCGGGCAGCAGGTTGAACAGCGTCGGGATGTCGGTGGAGCCTTGGATGCTGGCGTGACCGCGCATCGCCATGATGCCGCCGCCGGGCCGGCCCATGTTGCCGAGCAGCAGCTGGATGATCGCCGCGGTGCGGATGAACTGCACGCCGGTCGTGTGCTGGGTCCAGCCCACCGCGTAGACGACCGCCGACGTCCGCTCGCGACCGGAGTTGGCCGTCCAGGCCTCGCAGACCTGGAGGAAGTCCTCGGGCGCGACCCCGCACACCTCCTGGACCATCTCCGGCGTGTACCGGGCGAAGTGCCGCTTGAGGATCTGGAACACGCAATTCGGGTCCTGCAGCGTCGGGTCGGTCGGCGGGTGCGTCGGCCCGTGCAGCGGGGGACCGCCGGACTCGTGCTGCAGCCCGGTGGCCTGCTCCTTGGCCTCGGAGCTGCTCTGCCCCTCGGCCTCGGTGTCCTTCTCGGCGCCCCGGTACTGCCAGGACGTCTGGTCGTAGCTGGCCGTCTCCGGGTCGTAGCCGCTGAACAGGCCGTCGAGCTCGTCGGTGTCCTGGAACTGGTCGCTGACCAGCGTCGCCGCGTTCGTGTAGGCGCAGACGTACTCGCGGAAGTCCTTGTCGTTGCTGAGGATGTAGTTGACCACGCCGCCCAGGAAGACGACGTCGCTACCGGCCCGCAGCGAGACGTACTGGTGCGCCAGTGCGCTCGTCCGGGTGAACCGCGGGTCGACGTGGATGATCCGCGCGCCCCGGTTCTTGGCCTCGATCACCCACTGGAAGCCCACCGGGTGGGCCTCGGCCATGTTCGAGCCCATGATGACGATGCAGTCGGCGTTGGCCAGGTCCTGCTGCGTGTTGGTCGCGCCGCCGCGCCCGAACGAGGTCCCCAGACCGGGGACCGTGGCGGAGTGTCAAATACGGGCCTGGTTCTCGATCTGGATCGCGCCGGCCGCCGTGAACAGCTTCTTGATCAGGTAGTTCTCTTCGTTGTCGAGCGTGGCCCCGCCCAGGCTGGCCAGCCCCAGCGTCCTCCGGACGACGTTGCCGTGCTCGTCGGTGTCTTGCCAGCCGCGCTTCCGGGCGTCCAGGAACCGGTCGGTGACCATGTCCATGGCCTTCTCGAGCTCGAGCTCGGTCCACTCGGTCGCGTACGGCGCCCGGTAGAGGACCTTCTGCTCGCGCTGCGGCCCGGTGACCAGCTGCTTGCTGGCCGAACCCTTGGGGCACAGGCGCCCGCGGCTGTGCGGCGAGTCGGGGTTGCCCTCGATCTGCACGACCTCGTCGTCGGTGACGTACACGTTCTGCGCGCAGCCGACCGCGCAGTACGGGCAGACCGAGTGCGCGACCCGGTCGGCTTCCGCGGTGCGCGGGACGAGGGACTTCGAGCGGGGCGACTGCGTCGCGGCTCCGCGGCCCAGCGGGTCGGTACCGGTCAGCTGCCGGTAGACCGGCCAGCTCTCGATCCAGGTACGCACGCCCACGGCGTCCAGAATGCCACTGGTTGGCCGACTCAAACACTCGGGGTCCGGTCTTTCTCGGGCGGCTGTTTGTCAGGCGGCTGTTTGTCAGGCGGCGGCGCCGCCGTCGACCACCAGGTCGGTGCCGACCGCGTACCCGCTCTCGGCCGAGGCCAGGTAGAGGACCGCGGAGGCGATCTCGTCCAGGCCGCCGACCCGGCCGATCGGCGAGTGCGCGCGCAACCGGGCGTCGCGGTCGGACGGTCCCTCCCCGGGCCGCAGCGACATCGCGGTGTCGGCCGGCCCCGGGCTGACCGCGTTGATCCGGATTCCCTCCCGGATGTGGTCCAGCGCCGCCGCCCTGGTCAGCGCGCTGACCGCGGCCTTGGAGGCCGCGTACGCGCCCAGTCCGGCCATCCGCCGGTGCGCGCCGAGGTTCGACGCCACGTTGACGATGGTGCCGCCCGTGCGGCCTGGACCGCGCATCGCCGCGATCTCGTACTGCATCGAGACGAGGACGCCGGTCAGGTTGACGTCGAGCAGCCGCTGCCACTCGGCCCGGTCGACGTCGCCGACGGGACCGGCCGCCCCGATCGTGCCCGCGCTGTTCACGGCCGTGTCGAGCCGTCCGTACTCGTCGGCGATGCGGGCGAACAGCGCGTCCATCGCGTCCGGATCGGTGACGTCGGCCGGAACCGCGAGAGCGGGACCGTCGATCAGGGCGACGGTCTCCCGCAGCCCGGCGGACGACCGGCCGGTCACGACGACGGACGCACCCTCGTGGGCCAGGGCGACCGCGACGGCGCGGCCGATGCCGCTGCCTCCACCGGTCACCAGCGCGACACGGTCGGCAAAGCGCATCCGGACTCCATTCAAGATCGATCGTTCCCGAAACTGAGCAAAGTGAGGATCTGGTCGACCGCGTCGGCGAGCCGCTCGGGCTCGGTCGCGGCCCGGCCGGCGACGCGCAGGCCCTGCAGGAAGACCAGCAGGCAGCGGGCCAGCGCGACCGGGTCGCGCCCGGGCAGCTCGTCTTGGGCCGCGGCGCGGGTCAGCGCGGCCGCGAGCACGGCCTCGAGGTGGTCCCAACTGGCCTGGACCCGCCGGGTGGCGGCCTCGTCGTGCGGCGCGAGCTCGACCGCGGTGTTCACCACGAAGCAGCCCCGGCCGGCGTCGGGACCGGCCGCTTCGGCGGCGTACCGCCGGACCAGCGCGCGGACCGCGGGCAGGACCGGGCCGGGCCGGGACAGCTCGGCCAGCACGACCGGGTCGGTCAGCCCGCGGTACCGGTCGAGCGCGGCCAGGTAGAGCGCGTGCTTGCCGCCGAACGTCGCGTACAGGCTGGCCCGGGCGACGCCGAGGCGCTCGACCAGGTCGGCCATCGAGGTGGCCTCGTAGCCGCGCTCCCAGAACAGCATCAGCGCCGCGTCCAGCGCGGTGTCGGGGTCGAACTCCTTGGCTCTGGCCATGGTGGCAATTTAGCAGAACGATCGATCTAGAATTGGCGTTTCCACTTGGACTTCGAGGGCGGGTGCCGATCCGACAGAAAACTGCCTCACCGGGAGGGCTGGCGCGATGTCCGAGGCCACGGGGACCGCACGACGACGTCTCTTCGCCGACCTGCCGGTGTCCCGGAAGATGCTGCTCGTCGTCTCGGTGGTGTGCGTGCTGCTGCTGGTCGTCGGCGTGGTCGGCCTGTTGCGGCTGCGCGACACCCAGGACCGGCTCGAGGGCATGTACCGCGACTCGCTGCAGGCCGTGTTCGACCTCGGTTCGGTCGACGCCGACGTCCGGGAGTCCCGGATCCAGCTGCTCAACATGCTTATCGCGTCGGACGCCGCCGGTATCACGAAGGCGCGGACCGCGATGGCGGCCGCGGACGCCGATCTGGACCGGAACTGGCAGGCCTACATCGCGACCGACATGACCGGCCGGGAGCGGGCGCGCGACGCGTTCGCGGCCGCGCTGACGTCGTTCCGGCAGCTCCGGAACACCGAGCTGGTGCCGCTCGCGCTGGCCAACCGGGACGACCAGTTCATCGCCGTCCGCGAAGCCAAGGCGACGCCGCTGACGACCGCGATGCAGTCCGCGCTCGGCGACCTGCGCCGCATCGAGGACGCCGCCGCGGTGTCGTCGATGAAGACGGCCCAGAGCGCCTACACGGCGGCCCGGATGCTGATCATCGGGCTGATCGTGCTCGGGATCCTGGCCGGCACCGCGCTGGCGATGCTCGTCGGCCGGTCGATCGCGCGCGCTCTCGGGCGGACGGTCGCGGTGCTCGAAGGCATGGCCCAGGGGCGGCTCGACCAGCGCGTCGAGGTGACCAGCCGGGACGAGGTCGGACGGATGAGCGTCGCGCTCAACGTCGCCACCGACCGGCTGGCCGCGGTGCTGCGTGACGTCGACGGAAACGTCGCCGCGCTGGTCGGCGCGTCCGACGAGCTCACGACCACCGCCACCCAGCTGCGCGGCAACGCCGACGAGTCGGCTGCCCGGGCCGAGTCGGCGTCCTCGGCGTCGGAGACGATCACCCAGAACATCCTCACGGTGGCCAGCGGCTCGGACGAGATCGGCGCGTCGATCGCCGAGATCGCCCGCAACACCAGCGAGGCCGCGTCGGTGGCCTCCTCGGCCGTGCAGTCCACCGCGCACACGGAGTCGGTGCTGCGTCAGCTCGGGGAGTCGTCCGAGGAGATCAACACGGTCGTCCGGCAGATCACCGCGATCGCCGAGCAGACGAACCTGCTGGCGCTGAACGCGACGATCGAGGCGGCCCGGGCCGGGGAGAGCGGCAAGGGGTTCGCGGTCGTCGCGAACGAGGTGAAGGACCTGGCCCAGGAGACCGCGCGGGCGACCGAGGACATCGCCGGGCGGGTGGCGGCGATCCAGCGCGACTCGACCGCGGCCGTCTCGGCGATCGGCGAGATCACCGACGTCATCAACCGGATCAACGACGCGCAGAGCACGATCGCGGCCGCGGTCGAGGAGCAGTCGGCGACGACGACCGAGATGAGCCGGAACGTGAACGAGGTCGCGACCCGGTCGCGCGACATCAGCGACAACGTGTCGGGGGTCGCCGACATCGCCGCGCAGACCACCCGCGGGGCCGCCACGGCCGCCGACACCGCGACCCGGTTGACCGGGATCGCGTCGGCGGTCCGCAGCAGCCTGGCGAGCCTGCAGTACTAGCTACTTGGCGTTGAATCCCGCATCGACGGGCAGGGTGACGCCGGTGACGTAGCGGGCCTCGTCGCTGACCAGCCAGGCGATCGCGTTGCTGACGTCGATCGCCTCGACCATCGGCACCGGCATCAGGTTGCTGACCGCGTCGTTCATCGCGGTCGGGTCCGCGAACATCGCGGCCATCACGTCGTTGACGATCATCGGGGTGTTGACGCCGGTCGGGTGGATCGAGTTGACCCGGATGCCCAGCGGGCCGAGCCAGTTGGTGAACGTCCGCATGAGCCCGACGACCCCGTGCTTGGCGGCGGCGTAGGCCGAGCCGCCCGGGTCGCCGTTGCCGCCGGTGCCCTTGAGGCCCTGGGTGGAGCTGGTCAGCACGACCGACCCGGCGCCCTTCTCGATCAGGCTCGGCACCGCGGCGGTCACCGTGTTCCAGACGCCGACGAGGTTGATGTCGATGACGTCGCGGAACGTCTGCTCGTCGGTGGCCCCGGTCTCGCCGAAGGCGGCGATGCCGGCGTTCGCGATGATGATGTCGATCGGCCCGAGCTGCGCCTGCCCGTCGGCCACGGCCGTCGTGAGCGCGCCGAGGTCACGGACGTCGGCCCGGACCGCGTGGATCCGCCGGTCGAGGGCCTCGACCTGGGCGACGGTCTCCCGCAGGTCGTCCGGGGTCGCCATCGGGTAGGCGACGGTGTCGAGCTGAGCGCACAGATCGACGGCGATGATGTCGGCGCCTTCGCGGGCCAGCCGGACGGCGTGGCTGCGGCCCTGGCCGCGAGCGGCGCCGGTGATGAAGGCGACTTTGCCCTCGAGTGTTCCCATGGGGGTGCTCTCCTCAGTTTCGGCCCGGCCGGTCGTGGCGGCTACCGGAGCATTGGACCAGGTGCCGCCGGGAATTGGTCGACATCGAGCTGAGCGTCAGCTTTCATCATCGGATGACCACGGTGGACGAGTTGATCGCGCCCGGCGCCGAGCTGGAGCAGGTCTGGACCGGCGGCAGCTGGGGCGAGGGCCCGGTCTGGCTGCCCGAGACCCAGAGCGTGCGGTGGAGCGAGATCCACGGCAACACGATCTACGAGTACGACTCCCGGTCCGGGCGCACCCACGTCCACCGGGCGAACGTCGAGTTCACCAACGGACGGACGCTCGACCGGGCCGGACGGGTTCTCCAGTGCTCGCACGGGCGTCGCGCCGTCGAGATGGAGATCGACGGAGAGCCGACGACGCTCGTCGACCACTGGGGCGAGCACCGCCTCAACTCGCCCAACGACATCGTCGTGGCCTCCGACGGGGCGATCTGGTTCACCGACCCGCCCTACGGGATCACCGAGCCCGACGAGGGCCATCCGGGCACGATGGAGTACGGCGGGTGCTGGGTCTTCCGTTACCGGCCCGACTCCGGCGTCCTCGAGCCCGCGATCACCGATCTGCAGCGCCCCAACGGGCTGGCGTTCTCGCCGGACGAGAGCCTGCTGTACGTGTCCGACACGGTGGACACGGCGCGCGGACTGATCCGGGTCTACGACGTGTCCGACGGAACGGCGAGCAACGGGCGCGATTTCGCCACCGTGCTGCCGGGCTGCTCCGACGGCTTCCGCGTCGACGTGGCCGGCCGGATCTGGACGTCGAGCCTGGACGCGGTGCAGGTGCTCTCGCCCGGGGGCCGGCTCCTGGGCCGGATCCCGGTGCCGGAGAAGGTCTCGAACGTGTGCTTCGGCGGCCCGGACGGCACCGATCTGTACATCACCGCGTCCACCAGCCTGTACCGGATCCGGACGCTCACGACCGGCGCCACCTGGGTCCGGAGCTAGCTCTCGGAAATACGGGTGACTGCGTTGCGACGATGAGGCCATGGACGCGGAAGAGGTGGTGGCCTGGGCGCCCGGTCTGCGGGTGCTGGCCGAGGCGGGCCCGGCGGCCTGGATCGAGACGACGCTCGCCGCCGCTCCGCCCGGCACGGTCGCGGCGATGGTGCCGTCGGTCTTCGCCGCCTACGCCCGGGTGTTGCCGCCGACCTACGCCCCGGACGACGAGGCCCGCCACCGGTGGTCCGAGATCGCGGCGAGCCGGGGCGTCACGCTCGGGGAAGACGTCCGCTTCGACGACCTGGTGGCCGGAGACGGCCGGTGGGGCCGTCCCTCGGACGGCGGACTGGACGCCCGGGAGACCGCCCTGCTCAGCGATGTGCTCGCACGCTTCACGGACACTCCGGAGGAAGCGTTCTTCTGCCTGTGGGAGGGCTTCGGGCTGGACGAGACCGAAGCCTGGAAGGACCGCTCGACCCGGGTGCGCGCGCCCCACCGCAACTATCACCTGCTCAGCGGCCCGGTGTCGGCCGCGGCCTCGCTGCCCGACCCGATCGAGTGGCGGTGCGCGAGCCTCTGGTGGCCGGCCGATCGCTCCTGGCTGGTCGCGACCGACATCGACGGCTATCTCACTTACGTCGGGGGCCCTGGCGCCGCGATCGAGGCGCTGGTCGAGCACGAGGACCTCGACGTAGTTCCCGTGCACGAGTGGACGCCGCTGGACCCCAGCTACGGCTGACGGTCCACGCCAGCACTCCGGAGGCGCTCGCCGATGCGCGCGGACGGGAGTCATCGGGAAACTGCGTGCTCGATCATCGCGACCGTCGTGGTCGGCTCGGCGACGTCGACGACCAAGCGGGCGTAGCGCTCGTCGGCGAGCTCGATGACGACGGCGCAGGCACCGTCGCGGACGTTCCAGAAGACGCGCTCACCGTCCTGCCTGATCCAGCGCCCGCCAGGCCTCGGCCACCAGGGCCGCCCCCTCGGTGTCGACGGGGGCCCGCTCGACCGCCGCCAGCAGCAGCAGATCGAGCGCCGGATCGTCGGCGGTGTCTTCCCCGGCGGCGAGCCGCTCGGCCAGCGCCGGGACCTGGTGCTCGAAGTGCCAGCGGAGCGCGGCGAGGTACAGCCCGCGCTTGCTGCCGAACGTCTTGTACAGGCCGTTGCGGTGCACCCCCAGCTGCTGAATGAGGTCGTCGACGGACACCCCGTCGTAGACCCGATCGGCGAACAGTGCCGCGGCCGCCGACCGCGCGGATTCTGTCGGGGGTATCCGTCAGGATGGGGCCCATGACAATCCTGACCGGCCAGCAGATCGCCGGAGAGGGCCTGACCGGGTGGGCCTTCTTCTACAACAGCCTGGAGACGAGGATCGCCACCCCGAATTTCGCCGCCGGGCTGGCGCTCGTGGCCGCCATCGGGGGCGCCGCCGAGCAGGCCGACCACCACCCGGACGTCGATCTGCGCTACTCCTACGTCGACATCAGGCTGACCAGCCACGACGAACATGGCGTGACCGCCCGCGACGTGCGGATGGCCCGCACCATCACCGCGTTGGCCGCCGACGACGGCCTGCAGCCCGCGAGCGACGCGGTCTCCCGTCTGGACCTCGCCCTGGACACCCCGGACCGCACGCGGGTGCTGCCGTTCTGGGAGGCGGTGCTCGGGCTGGTCCCGGCCGACGAGGCCGACGTGGGCCTCGACCTGATCGATCCGGCCGACCGGCTGCCGGACCTGTGGTTCCAGCCGTCCGGCGACCAGGAGCCGCGTCAGCGCTGGCACCACGACGTGTGGATCGACCCGGCCGAGGTGCAGCCCCGCCTCGACGCGGCGGTCGCGGCGGGTGGCCGCGTGGTCAGCGACGAGCACGCCCCGGCGTACTGGGTCCTGGCCGATCCGGACGGCAACAACGTGTGCCTGTGCACCTGGGAGGGCCGCGACTAGCCGCCGTCTACAGTAGAGTCGTGCCGACGTTCGGTGAGCAGTTACGGCGGCTGGCCGAGATCCGTGGCCTGCGGCTGAGCGGGCCGGATGCCGGTCTCGCCTCGGTGCTCGACGGCGCCGTGCCGAGCCCGGCCCAGCTCATCCGCCTGGCGTCCGTGCTCGGCCTGCACCGCAGTGACCTGTTCGTCGTGGCCGGCCTGCCGGTGCCCGAGGACCTCGCACCCCGGGACGCGGCCGCCGGCGACGCGCTCCAGACGCTGGCCTGGCCGTTGGTGTTCGTGCCGGGCGCTGTTCCGGAGCTGCACCGGCTCGTCCGGTCTCTGCCCCGGCTGGCCCGCCCGCCCGGGCCGGCGCCGGTCGAGCGGTCCTATCCGGACGGTCCGGCGGGCCTGGTGCTGCGGTTGCTGCACAACCGCAACCTCGACTGGGCGAGCATCGCGCTGTACCTCCGGGGTCTGGGCGGCGGTCCGATGCTGGCGGTCTCGTCGATCCGTCGGATCGGACACGGCGCGCGGCCACTGACGCCGGATCTCCTGGCCGCCTTCGGCGCCGTCCTGGATCTCTCCTCCGTCGACCTGAGCGCGCTGACCGGCATCGACCTCCGGTCGATCAACACCCGAGCCCATCCGGACGCGGACGAAGCGGCCGAGCTGATCTGGAGTGCCCGGGCGTTGACGGCCGCCCAGCTGAGCGTGGTCGTGAACCGGGCCCAGGAGCTCCGCCAGGAATGGGCCGGCGAGTCCCGGGCGTAGCGGCGAGGCGGTGGTCGTGGACGACACCGAGCGGTTCGGCCTGGCCGCCGAGCGCGGTGAGGTGGCCGAGGTCATTCGGCTTCTCGACCAGGGCGTGCCGGTCGACGTTCTGACGCCGACCGAGCGGTCGCGGCCACGAACGGCCCTGGACCGGGCGATCTGGGCCCAGCAGACACTCGTTGTCAGTGCCCTCATCGAGGGCGGCGCGGACCTTCACCAGGTGGTCGGCGAGTACGCCGAGGCCACGCCGGTCTGGGCGGCCACCCACCTGGGAAACCGGTCGATCCTCCAGATATTGCTGCGCGCCGGAGCCGACCCGGACAGCCGGAGGCACGTCGCGGCTCTCCCGCCGTTGTACCTGGCCCGCGCGCAGCATCGCGACGACCTGGAGCACCTGCTTCTCGCCCACGGCGCACGAGAGGAGGAGATCGAAGTGGCGTCGCGAGCGCATCTGATCAGCATCGCGGCCGCTGGGTTCCCTGATCAGGTGCGGCTGCTGCTGGACCGGGGAGCGGTCTTCCCGCCGGGAACCGTGGAGGCGGTGGAACGGGAACGCGACCGGCACCGGGCCGACCCTGCCGCGTACGAAGATTTCCAAAAGTGATCGAACTGCTCACCCGGCCCACGGCGACGGCGTAACCGTCGTCGTAGGAATTTGCCTGTGCGAGGGGTACACCGGGACGGTAGGTCTCCCGCCGGGTCAGCCCTGCCTTCCAGAGAAACCACACATGTTCCCGATGTCGGCCACCTTGCCGCCAGCGGGAATTCGGATGCGGGGCTGGGGGCGGTTTGTTTGGATCTCGGGATGCCGCGGGAAATCGTCCATCCGCCCAAGGCTGAGCCCGGCGATCGGATCGCGGTCCTCTCTCCGTCGTTCGCGGCTCCCGGCCGGTTCCCGGCCGTGCACGAGCAGGCGATGCGACGACTGACCGAGATCACCGGGCTCGTTCCCGTGGAATACCCGACCACCCGGCAGATCGGCGCCACCCCGCAGGCCCGGGCGGCCGACCTCGACGCCGCGTTCGCGGATCCGAGCATCCGCGCGATCCTGGCCACCATCGGCGGCGAGGACCAGATCACCGTGATCCCGCACCTCGACCCCGACCGCGCCCGGGCCGACCCCAAACCATTTCTCGGCACCAGCGACAACACGAACCTGCACCACTGGCTGTGGGACGTCGGCATCGCGAGTATCTACGGCGGGTCGTCCCAGGTGCACCTGGGTCCGGGCCCGGCCGTCGACGACCTGCACGCGCGCTCCCTGCGGGCAGCACTGCTGACCGGCGGGACCCTGGAGATCACCGACCCCGGCGAGTCGGAGGACGTCGGCATCGACTGGGCCGATCCGCGTGCCCTCACGACGTTCGGCGACCGTGAAGCGACCGAGCCGTGGAGCTGGTCCGGCCCGGCCCGGTCGGTGACCGGGCCCACCTGGGGTGGGTGCCTGGAAGTGATCGAGTGGATCCTGACCGCGGGGCGCTTCCGGTTTTCCCCGGACGCTCTGGCCGGCGGCGTCGTGCTCATCGAGACCTCCGAGGAGCTGCTCCCGGCGCGCCAGGTCGGATGGATCGTCCGCTCGTTGGGCGAGCGGGGGCTTCTCGGCGCGGCGGCGGCGATCCTGGTCGCGCGGCCACCGGTCTCCGATCACCAACGCCGGCCACCCGCGCCGGAACGGGCCCGACTGCGACGCGAGCAGCGCGACACGATCCTCGGCCTGATCGACCGCTACAACCCGGACGCGGTGGTGTGCGTGGGCGTGCCGTTCGGCCACACCCGGCCGCAATGGATCCTCCCGCACGGCGGAACGATCACCGTCGACGGCGCCCGCCGCCGCGTTCACGCCGACTACCGATAGCCCTCTTGCAATTCGGACAACTCGTCGCCGTACTCGGTGACCCACGTGCCCAGGGCGCGCATCGGCCCGTCGGCGAAGCTCCGGCCCAGCGCGGTCAGCGCGTAGTCGACTCTCGGCGGCGCCTCAGCGAGATGTCGACGTTCGATCAACCCGGTGCTCAGCAGTCGGTTCAGTGCGTCGGTCAGCACCTTGTCGCTGATCCCGCCGATACTCCGACGCAACGCCCGGCGCCGTCGCGGGCCGGCGTCCAAGGCCGCGAGTACCACCACGTCCCAGGTGTGCCGGAAGATGTCCGTCGCCAGGCGCAGCCGGCAATCGGCCACCAGTTCGCCGTCGTCGCCGGATCGCATGGCCACCATGGTGGCAGGCGCGACGCGCACCGGATGGTGCATCTCGATCTGCCTATCGTCCCGGCATGCGAATCGGAATTCTCGGCACCGGCGCCCTCGCGACCGCCCTCGCGACGGGCTGGGCGCGCGCCGGGCACGTTCTCACGATCGGTGGCCGCTCGCTCGACAAGGCCACCGCGATCGCCGCCGCGGTCGGCGGGACCGCCCGTCCGCTCCACGACGTGGCCGCCGACGCCGACGCGGTCCTGCTCGCGGTCTCCTGGACCGGCGTCACCGAAACGCTCCGCGCGGCCGGACCGCTCGACGGCCTCCCGCTGATCGATCCGATCAACGCCGTCGATCACGGCGTCGGCATCGTCCGGGCATCACCCGCCGAACACCTCGCCGCGGCGGTACCGGGAGCCCACGTGGTGAAGGCGTTCCACCTCTTCCCGGCCGGCACCTGGGCCGAGCCCCGCACCGACCCCGTGACCGTCGCCATGTGCGGCGACGATCCGCGCGCCCTGGAGCTCGTCGGCCGGCTGGTCACGGACGTCGGAGGCACGCCCGCCGTGCTGGGCGGACTCGATCGGGTGCGTCAGCTCGAAGAGGTCGCGGGTTTCGTCATCGGGCTCGCCTTCTCCGGCGTCGATCCGCGGTCCGCGGTCCCGTCCGCGTCGTAGGCCGGTGCCTCGGTCCGGCACAGCGGGATCGGTGATCGGCCGGTCCGCGCCGAACCCCTGAGGGCCGATCGAGGATCGCGCACGGGCTCCTGGATCATCGGTGAATGACCTCTCCCGTGCCGTTCGATCCCGAGTTGCAGGCCGCGTACGCGGCCGCCGGCGGTTATCCCGGTCCGATGAGCGCCGACCGGCTCGCGGCGATCCGGGCCGAGGACGCGGCCGAGGTGCCGTCTCTCGACGAGCTGACCCGCGGCGGCCGGTTCACCGTGACCGAGCGGACGGTGGACACCGACGTGCGGCTGGTGATCTGCACGCCGGTCGCGTCGGACGGGCCGCGGCCGTGGATCTACCACACGCACGGCGGAGGGATGTTCAGCGGCGACCACCGGATCGGTCTGGAGGTGCTCCTCGACGAGGCCGATTCGCTCGGTGCGGCGCTGGTGTCGGTCGGCTACCGGCTGGCGCCCGAGCATCCGCACCCGGCCCCGATCGACGACGTCTACGCCGGTCTGCTGTGGACCGCCGGCCGGGCCGGGGAGCTCGGCCTCGACCCGGATCGGGTCGTGATCGCCGGGACCAGCGCCGGTGGTGGTCTGACCGCGGCGCTCGCGCTGACCGTGCGCGACCGGGGTGGCCCGCGGGTCCTCGGCCAGCTGCTGATGTGCCCGATGCTCGACGACCGCAACGACAGTGCGTCCGTGCGCCAGATGGTGGGCGTCGACATGTGGGACCGCAGCTGGAACGGCTTCGGCTGGTCGGCCCTGCTCGGTGATCGGCGCGGTGGCCCGGACGTGCCGCCGTACGCCGCGCCGGCCCGGGCGGCCGACCTGTCCGGCCTGCCGCCGGCCTTCATCGACGTCGGCTCGGCCGAGTCCCTGCGCGACGAGGCCGTCGACTACGCCAACCGGCTGTGGCAGGCCGGTGGGGTCGCCGAGCTGCACGTCTGGGCCGGCGGCTTCCACGTGTTCGACTGGATCGCGCCCGAGGCGCGGATCACCCGCGCCACCCTCGCGGCCCGCCGGTCCTGGCTCCAGCGCGTACTCGCCTAGGGTCTCACGGTCGATGCACACCCCCGGCCGGCGAGGGTGGGCGGGCCACCACCCCCGGCGGAGCGGGACGTCGCCCGCGCAACCACCCGCACGTCCGGACCGACGCCCGAGGCCTCAGCCCGGCAGGCGTAATAAAAGAGGCCTCAGCCCGGCAGGCGTAATAGAAAGGCCGATCACGGGACGATCGTCACCGGCCAGTTCCGCTGGCGGACCAGCCGGACCGCCAACGAACCCGCCAGCCGAGACCCCAACCGCGCCGACGCCCCCACGATCAGCGCGTCCGCATGATGGTCATCGGCCACCGCGGCCAACTCCCTCAACCGATCACCCTCCCGGACGACCAACCGCACCCGCACCCCCCACTGGGACGCGAGCTGCCCCACCTCGGCCTCCAGCGTGGCCTCGACCGCGTCCCGGGCCTCGTACGCGGCCTGCGTGAGCAGGCTCGTCGCGTCGATGCCCGCGCACGCGCTCCACCCGATACCCGCGGATCGGACGTGCACCGCGACCAGCGTGCTGCCGTTCCGACGGGCCAGGCCGGCGGCGTAGGCCAGCGCCCGTAACGCGGAGGGGGAGTCGTCGATGCCGACGACGATCGTGCCCGGGCCATCGGTGCCGAGCTCGAACCGCTCCGACTTCCACGATCCCATCAGCCGCCCCCGGCCCCGGCCGGAACCGCGGCCAGGCGGCGCAGCGCCGGGATCGCGGCCGCCACCGCGGCTCGGTCGTCGGCGTCGAGGCGGCTGAGCAGGGCGTCCAGCGTGGCCGCGTAGCCCGCGGCGGTGCGGGCCAGCTGTTCGCGCCCGCCGTCGGTCAGTTCGACCAGCACCCCGCGGCCGTCGTGCGGATCCGGGATCCGGCGCACGAGGTCGGCCCGCTCCAGGCGGCCGACCAGCTGGGTCATCCCGGGCTGCGAGGCCCGCTCGACGCGGGCCAGTTCGCTGATCCGCCCCGGCCCCTCCGACTCCAGGCGACGCAGGACGGCCAGCGCCACCAGGCTGACGCCGTCCGACGGGTCGGTCTGCCGGATGATCCGGATCAGCTGCCCCAGAACCGGCATCAACTGGGCACCCGGAGTCACATCCATAACGTGATTATGCACATCCGCGAAGACGGATTACAGTTGCGTGAGGCAACCGAATCTGCGCGGTGGAGGTGGACCGGTGAGCGGTGCTTCCGGTGGCACGTTGTTCAAACAGCCGAAGGCCGTCTACGCGGTGGCCTTCGCCTGCGTCGTCAGTTTCATGGGCATCGGCTTGGTCGACCCGATCCTGCCCGCGCTCTCGGAGAAGCTGCACGCCTCGCCGAGCCAGGTCAGCCTGCTGTTCACCAGCTACCTGCTGGTGACGGCGGTCGCGATGCTGTTCACCGGCTGGGTGGCCAGCCGGATCGGCGCGAAGAAGACGCTGATCGCCGGTCTGGTGCTCATCGTCGTGTTCTCGGCGCTGGCCGGGCTGTCCGGCTCGATCAGCGGCATCGTCGGGTTCCGGGCCGGCTGGGGGCTGGGCAACGCGCTGTTCATCGCGACCTCGTTGGCGGTGATCGTCGCGTCCGCGTCCGGCGGGTTCGCCGGGGCGATCGTGCTGTACGAGGCCGCGCTCGGGCTCGGCATCGCGGCCGGGCCGCTGATCGGCGGCCTGCTGGGTGACATCAGCTGGCGCGGCCCGTTCTTCGGCGTCGCCGTGCTGATGGCGATCGCGCTGCTGGCGACCGTCACGATGGTCGAGGACACGCCCCGGCCGGCGCACAAGACCGAACTGCTCGCGCCGCTCAAGGCGCTGCGCCACCGCAGCCTGCTGACGATGTCGCTGACCGCGGTGCTCTACAACTGGGGCTTCTTCACGATGCTCGGGTACGCGCCGTACCCGATGGAGCTCGACGCGATCCACCTCGGCTTCGTCTTCTTCGGCTGGGGTCTGCTGCTCGCGTTCTTCGCGGTCACCGGCGCGCCCTGGCTGCAGCGCCGGTTCGGCACCGCGCCGTCGTTGTACGGCGCGCTCACCGCGTTCGCGGTGCTCATCCTCCTGATCGGACTTTTCACCGACGTCCGGTGGGTGGTGATCGTCTGCGTGATCGCGTCCGGCATCGTCGCCGGGATGAACAACACGCTGACGACGCAAGCCGTGATGCTCGTGTCGCCGGTGGAGCGGCCGGTCGCGTCGGCGGCGTACGGGTTCGTGCGGTTCATCGGCGGTGGCCTGGCGCCGTACGTCGCCGGGAAGATGGTCGACCACTGGAACATCCACGTGCCGTTCGTCGTCGGCGCGGTGGCGGTGCTGGCCGGCGTCGCGGTGCTGGCGACCGGCCACCGCACGCTGGCCCGGGCCGACGCCCAGCTGGTGGCCGGGCACGCCGGAGCCTCGGACGACGTCGCCGGAGAGGTCGCCGACGAGTTCGGCGGCGCTCCGGACGCGATCGACCACGAGCTGGAGGTCGAGCGCGGCGTCCGGTGAGCCTCTTGTCCTGACAAACTCCCGTTGTTAGTTTGTCAGGACAAAGGGAGGCGGCATCCATGGGCACTCCGTTCGACCTCGTCACGATCGGCCGGATCGGCGTCGACCTGTATCCGCTGCAGGACGACGTCGGTCTCGAAGACGTCGAGACGTTCGGCAAGTACCTCGGCGGGAGCGCGACGAACGTCGCGGTCGCGGCCGCCCGGCACGGGCGGCGCAGCGCGGTCGTGACCGGCGTCGGCGACGACCCGTTCGGCCGTTACGCCCGGCGCGAGCTGGCCCGGCTCGGGGTCGACAACGGGTTCGTCGCGACGATCGCCGACCTGAACACGCCGGTGACGTTCTGCGAGATCTTCCCGCCCGACCACTTCCCGCTGTACTTCTACCGCGAGCCGATCGCGCCCGACCTGATGCTCACCCCGTCCGATCTCGACCTCGGCGCGATCGTCGAGGCGCGGATCTACTGGTCGACGGTCACCGGGCTCTCCCGGGAGCCGAGTCGGGACACCCACCACGCGGCCTGGGAGGCCCGGGGCCGGGCCCCACTGACGGTCCTCGACCTCGACTACCGGCCGATGTTCTGGTCGTCGCCGGAGGTGGCGACCGCCGAGGTCGGCGAGGCTCTGCGGCACGTGACGGTCGCGGTCGGCAACCGGGAGGAGTGCGAGGTCGCGGTCGGGGAGACCGACCCCCACCGGGCGGCGGACGCGTTGCTCGAGCGCGGTCTCGAGCTGGCGATCGTGAAGCAGGGGCCGCGCGGGGTGCTGGCCAAGACCCGCGAGGAGACCGTCGAGGTGCCGCCCTACCCGGTCGACGTCGTGAACGGGCTCGGGGCCGGCGACGGGTTCGGCGGGGCGCTGTGCCACGGGTTGCTGGCGGGCTGGCCGCTGCTGAAGACCGTGCAGTTCGCGAACATCGCCGGGGCGATCGTGGCCGGCCGGCGGGAGTGCTCCACCGCGATGCCGACGACCGGCGAGGTCGACGCGATCATGGCCGAGGTCGGCCGGGTCGATGCCTGAGGACTCCGCCGGACCGATCCTCTCCGGCTCGGCCTCGGCCGGCCTCGGCTCGGTCGCCGCCGACGCGTTCGACGCGTTGCGCCGGGCCCGGCACGCCGACCCCGGAGCGGTGGCGTCCGCGTACGCGGCGCGGGTCCGTCGCCCGCTGGTGGCCGGGGACGGGCGGTTGTTCATCGTCGCGGCCGACCACCCGGCCCGGGGCGCGCTCGGCGCCGGTGGTGACCCGATGGCGATGGCCAACCGCTACGACCTGCTGCGACGGTTGGTGCTCGCCCTGTCCCGGCCCGGGGTCGACGGCGTCCTCGGGACCCCGGACATCCTCGACGACCTCGCGCTGCTCGGCGCGCTCGACGGCAAGATCGCGGTCGGCTCGATGAACCGCGGCGGGCTGCACGGCGCCGTGTTCGAGATGGACGACCGGTTCACCGGCCACGACGTCGACTCGATGGTGGCGTCGCAGGTGGACGCGGCGAAGCTCCTCGTCCGGATCAACCTCCAGGACGCGGCGACGGCGCGGACGCTCGAATCGACGGCGCAGGCCGTCACCGCGGCGGCCCGGGCACGGCTGCCGATCATGCTCGAGCCGTTCCTGAGCCGGTGGGCCGGCCGGCGGGTCGTCAACGACCTGTCGGCCGAGGCGGTCGTCACCTCGGTCGCGATCGCGTCCGGGCTCGGCGGGTCGTCGGCCTACACCTGGCTCAAGCTGCCGGTGGTGCCGGACATGGACCGGGTGCTCGACGCGACCACGCTCCCGACGCTCCTGCTCGGCGGCGACGGCGGGGGAGAGCCGGCCGACACCTACGCCGCCTGGCGGTCGGCGTTGGCGCTGCCCGGCGTGCACGGCCTGGTGGTCGGCCGCACGCTGCTCTACCCCCGCGACGACGACGTCCGGCAGGCGGTGGACATCGCGGCCGGGCTCGTCCACGACTGATCCGCTACACCATGGCGACGGCCCGACCGACCCCTCATCACGCGCACCCAGAGTGACCAGCGGTTCGGCGTCCGAACCACGCCGGTCGTCGCGCGCTCGACGTTGTCGAGCGCGTCCTCGACCAGCGCGTCGTGCAGCCAGCGGATCGCCAGCGGCCAGGCCAGGCGCATCGATCCACGCGGGTGGACGGTCATGTCGTGGACGACGCGGCACCGGTCACCGGTGATCGGCTCGACGCGGAACTCGTGCCAGCCGGTGGACGCGAAGCGCGGTCCGAACTCGAACCGGACGCGCCGGCCCGGCTCGTACTCGGCCACCGTGTAGCGGATCGGGCCGTGGCCGCCGGCCGCTCCGACGCCCAGCGGGCGGTCGAGCTTCATCGGCGGCCACTGCGGGCTGGGCCAGACCGCGTCGTCGGGACCGGCCAGCGTGTCGAGGACGGCGCCCGCCGCCGGGGCGGGGCAGTCGAGCGTGCGGACGTGGGTGTTCCTGATCATGGCAACCTTCATACGGTTCCGTATGGAAAACCATACGCTACCGTACGGGGATGGCGAAAGGTGTCCGGCTCACGGCCGACGACTGGGCCGACGAGGCGCTGCGGATCCTGGCCGAGCGCGGTCTGGCCGGCATTGCCGTGGAGCCGCTCGCGGTCCGGCTCGGCACGACCAAGGGCAGCTTCTACTGGCACTTCGCCAACCGCGACGCGCTGGTCGAGGCGACGCTGGCCCGGTGGGAGAGCCGGCACACCGCGGCCATGATCGCCGATGTCGACACCGAGGCCGAGCCGGTCGCGAAGCTCCGCCGGCTGTTCACCGAAGTGATGACGGCCGGGGCCCGCCACCGGATCGAGCTCGCGCTGCTGGCCTCGATCGACGACCCGCGGGTGTCGTCGGCGTTCGAGCGGGTGACCGCGCGGCGGCTGGCCTACATCGCGTCGGTGCTGGAGACGACCGGGTTTCCCGGGGACGAGGCCCGGCGGCGGGCGCAGCTGGCGTACTCCGTGTACCTGGGCCATCTGCAACTGCGGCACACGGCTCCGGGCCAGATCGTCGACGACAGCGCCTATCGTGAGCTCGTCCTCGCGGCCCTCCTCAAGGAGCACGGATGACCCTCCCGTCGCTGCCGGAACCGACCCTGACGCTGCTGTTCCGTCTGGATGCGACGCTCGGGCCGCCGCTCGAGCTGGGGGAGATCCCGCCCGGCCGGGCCCGGGTCATCGCGCTCACCGGTGGGACGTGCACCGGGCCCGACCTGGACGGCACGCTGCTTCCGGAGGGGTCGGCCGACCACCAGACCGTCCTGCCGGACGGCACCGCTCTCGGTGACATCCGGTACACGCTCCGGACGTCCGGCGGCGACCTGCTCGACGTGCGGTCGGAGTCGGTCCGGCACGGACCGGCCGACGTGCTGGCCCGGCTGGCTCGGGGGGAGGCCGTCGAGCCGAGCGAGTACGTGTTCCGGGCGGCGACCCGGATCCGGACGTCGTCGGTGGCGCTGGATCACCTGAACCGGGGGGTGTTCGTGACCGTCGGGGGGCGGAGCCCGTCCGGCGTGAGCTATGCGACGTACCTGGTCGGCTGAACGGTGGGCGAGTGGGTATGGCTTCGTTCGAGAGGTTGGGAGGGGGCATCATGCGTGTCTTGCTGATCGCCGTGGGCGTCGTCGCTGTCGTGTTGATCGTGCTCGGTCTGGTGATCAAGGCGGTGAAGTGGCTGCTGATCATCGGGGCGATCGCGTTGGTCGTGGCGATCGTGATGGGCTTCGTCGAGGCGCGCCGGGCGGCGCGGCGGCTCTAGACTCGGCGCGGTTCCGCCTGGCGGAGGAGTTCGGCGAGGCGGAGCCACGCCGGTGACTCCGCGCCCGACGAGACCGCGGCCAGGCGCGCCACCACCGGGTCGGGTCTCTCGCCCGCTCCGCGGGCGGCGGCGCCCAACGGGGGATCGGGTGGGTGGGCGGCCAGCCAGTGGCCGGTCCGGGTGGCCAGCGCGGGGAGGCGCGGATCGTCCGGAAACCAGTCGTACGCCTCGTCGTAGGCCACGTAGATCGCCCGGAACTCCGGGTCCTCCAGCGCCGCGCGCTTGTCGGCGGCCCAGCCGTCGGCCTCGCGCGGCGAGACCGCGTGCATCAGGATCCAGACGTCCCGCTCCAGGTCGACGCCCCGGTCGCTGACGCCGAGCTCGCGCAGCCGGTCGAGGTACCCGGCGACCGCCGACGAGACGAACATCCGGTCACCGGCCCGCAGCGCCGCGACGCGCTGTCGGGACCGCTCGATCCGCGCGGCGCGGTCCCGCAGGTCGGCGTCGATCTCGGCGATCGCGGCCCGGAACTCGTCCTCGCCGGCCGCGAGCAGCTCCCCGACCCGGGCCAGCGGCACACCGGCGTCGGCCAGCGTCTTGATCTTGACCAGCGTGATCGCGTGCCGCGCGGTGTACCGGCGGTACCCGGACGAGTCCCGGTCGGGCTCGGGCAGCAGCCCCCGCTCGTGGTAGTGCCGGACCGCCTTGATCGTGACCCCGGCGTACTCCGCCAGCCGGCCGATCGTCAGCAACTGCCGTCCGCCGGCTCGCGTAGCGTCCACGGGGTTCATCGTGTCAGCCGACGCGGCGGGTCAGCCGGCCACCGGCGCAGCGGTGGGTCGGACCGTCCCCGTGGTAGGAGATCAACAGGTACCCCGGCACGTCGGTCAGCGGCCGGCCGGCCGGCGCGAAGAGGTCCCTCCCGACCGGAACGTACCGCTGCGGGGGGAACGAGAACGACCCACCGGCGAAGCCGGTGAAGATGCGCTCCTGGGACGCGTCCGCCGGTTCGTAGGTGACGGTCTCCTCCAGGCCGCCGTCCACCATGCGGACGTCGACCCGCAGCTGGTCGGAGCGGTAGGTACCGGCGTACCGGGTGAGGTCCGTGGACTGCTCGGCCAGCGCGAGCCGCTCGCGGGAGCCGCCGAGCAGCGCCGGCAGCAGGTCGTCGTGGAGGGTGAGCGCCCGGGGGTCGTTGCCGTAGGCGGCGAAGACGAGGTCGTGCTCGGGAGCGACGGCGAGCAGCGCGACGCCGCCGGGCGACGCGCCGGTCATCGCCAGCACCGTGGTTCCGGCGTGCTGCTGGATGGTCCAGCCCAGTCCGACCGGTGACGAGTTCGGCGTCCCCAGGTCGCCGGTGACCGTCCGCATCCGGGCGATCGACTCCGCGGACAGCAGGCGGGGGAGGCTCCGGCCGAAGGCCAGCAGATCGGCGACCGTGCCGATCGGGGTGCCGCCGGCCGGGCCCCAGGTGTCCGGCAGCATGAAGAAGTCGGTCGGCCGGGGCGCGCCGGTCTCCGGGTCGGGGAAGTGGCCGATCGCGGTGCTGCGCAGGATCGCGTCCTTCGCCGACGTGACCGCGGTGGTCATTCCGGCTGGGGCGAAGACGTCCCGGGCGAGCAGGTCCGGGTACGGCCTGCCGGTGACGACCTCGAGGAGCCGGCCCGCGACGATCATCCCGCCGTTGGAGTAACTGACCAGCTCGCCCGGCGCGAAGAGCGTGCCGCAGCGGCGGCCCAGCGCGTCGACGTAGGCCGCGAGCGCCCCCGGCCCGGTGGCGTCCGGAAAGAAGAGGTCGGCGTCGATGCCGCTGCTGTGGGCCAGCAGGTGGCGGACGCGGATCGTCTCGGCCGCGCCCGGCGCGGTGAGCCGGAACTCCGGCAGGTAGCGCACGACGGGTGCGTCGAGGTCGAGCGCTCCGCGCTCGACCTGCCGGAGGACGAGCGCGGTGGTCATGATCTTGGTGACGGATCCGAACAGGAACCCGGTGTCGGTGCGCATCGGGGCGCCGGTCCGGAGGTTCGCGACGCCGTGGGCGGCGGTCTCGACGTCGCCGTCCCGGGAGACGCCGGCCACGTAGCCGGGGACGCCGGTGGCGTCGCAGAAGGCGGTGATTCGTTCGCTCAGGAAGGTCATGCCGGTAGCTTCGGAGCCTGCCCCTGGGTCAAGGTCAAGGAGTGCGCGCATGCCGGCTGAGTTCGTCGTCCCGTGGCGGGCCCGGTACTACGAGGTGGACCAGCAGGGGGTCGTGTTCAACGGCTGGTACCTGTCGTGGTTCGACGAGGCGATCTCGCGGTTCCTGGAGGCCGGTGGGCTGGACACGGCTGGAATGGCGGCGGCCGCGTTCGACCTCCAGCTGGTCCGGTCGGAGATCGACTGGCGGGCGGGGGTGCGGTGGGAGGAGCCGGTCGAGATCGTGGTGAGGCCCGGACGGATCGGGACGACGAGCTTCGACGTCCACTTCACGGTGAGGCGGAACGGCGAGGAGACGTGCGCCGCGAAGACGGTGTACGTGGCTATTGCCCCGGACGGCTCGGGCAAGACTCCGGTGCCGCCGGCCCTGCGTGCCCTGCTGACCGGCGAGTAGGTTCAGAGGAGACCGGCGAGCCGGTACAGCACCAGGGACCCCGCCACGGCGACGTTCAGGCTCGCTCCCGTCCCCGTCATCGGGATCTCGACCGCGAGGTCGAGCAGGTCGAGCGCCTCGGGCGGGATGCCGGTCTGCTCGTGCCCGAGCACGGCCACGGTCCGGCGCCTCGCCGCGGTCAGGTCGCCGAGCCGAATCGCCTCGTCGGCGAGCTCGACCCCGACGATCGCCGACCCGGCGGCCCGCTGCGCGACGAGCCAGCCGCGGACGTCGTGCCCCACCCAGTGCACACAGGCCGGCCGCCGGAGCGTGTTGCCGCGGGCGAGGGCCTCCGGCACCCACGGCAGCCGGGGGACCGCGAGACACGCGCCGACCGCGTCACACGTCCGGAGCAGCGTCCCGAGGTTGGCGCCGTGCAGCGGCCAGAGCGGCGCGGCGATCAGGTGGTTCCAGCAGGAGTGCGAACGGCGGCGGCGTTCGCGGCGCAGGTCTTGACGGCTGCGTACTCGCGGAGAAGTCATGCGGAGGTGCTTCGCGGCGCACCCGGGCCATCACCGAGGAAACCTCAGCGTAGCGCGGCCCGCACCGCCGTGGCGAAGCGGTCGACGTGCTCGCGCACCCGCGCGTGGAGCAGCGCCGCCATCTCGTTGGCGTGCCTTGCGTTCCGGAGCCAGAGGTCGCCCTCGAGCAACGCCAGGAACTGCGCCGCCACGAACCGCATCTTCGACGCCGGCTGCATCGCCGACTTGCGCAGGTAGTCCATTCCCCGGGTCAGCGTGGGGTCCAGCACCACGACCGCCTCACCTAGCAGCGCCCCGTTCTTCGTGCCGCCGAACGAGAGGACGTCCACTCCCACGTCGGTCGTGAATGCCCGCAGCGTGGACGCGCATTCCGTGCCCATGGGCGAACTCGACGATCGCCCCGATCTCGTCCGGGGTGTACACCGTGCCCAGCTCGGTCGACTGCGTCAGCGACACGACCTGCGGCTGCGCCCGGTGCTCGTCGTCGAACCCGCGGGCCTCGCCGGCGATCGCGTCCACGGTCAGCTTCCCGTGCTCACCCGGCACCGGCAGCAGCTTGATCCCGGCCACCTTCTCGGGCGCTCCGCACTCGTCCACGTGGATGTGGGCGGTGTCGGGCTAGGCCCTGTCCTGCGAATCCGTGCTCGGCTGCGGCTCCGCTCAGCCGCCGCCAGGCCGCGTTGTTGGGATGTCCGGATACAACAGCGGTATCCGGACATCCCTCCGCCTTGCCTGACGACGGCTGAGCGGTGCCTCGCTGCGAGCGAGATTCGCAGGACAGGGCCTAGGCCGAGACGAGCTTGGTGGGGGACCCCGGGGGTAGGGCGGCTCGGCGGCGGAGGCTCTTGTGGGCGTACATGCGGCGATCGGCGGCGGCGAGCAGCCCGTCGGCGTCCGCATGGTCGAAATCACCGGCGGCGGCGACGCCGACGCTGACGCCGATCCGGAAGGAACGGTCGGCGTCGACGACCGGCTCGGCCGTCAGACCGCGGAGGCGCTCGGCGAGCGCCTCGGCTTCCTCGGCGTTCGCGATGTCCTCGGCCAGGACGACGAACTCGTCGCCGCCGAGCCGGGCCGCGACGTCGCCGGAGCGCAGCTCGGCGGAGAGCCGGCGGGCGAACTCGGCCAGCACCAGGTCGCCGGCCGCGTGCCCGTGCTGGTCGTTGACCTGCTTGAACCCGTTGAGGTCCATGTACAGGATCACCGGCCCGTAGCCCGAGCCGTCGTCGGCCGCCCGGTTCAGCGCCAGGTCGAGCGCCGCGTGCAGGGCCTGCCGGTTGGCCAGGCCGGTGAGCTGGTCGTGGTGGGCCTGATGGGCGAGCATCGCCCGGATCGTCTCCTGCTCCCGGACGACCAGCAGGAACCGGAACAGCACCAGCCCGGTCAGCACCGCGATCGAGACGAGCAGCGAGACCCGGCTGACCAGCGAGTGGAACGGCTGGAGCCCGGCGAAGATCGGCAGCGCGACCAGCGAGATGCCCAGGAACACCACCCGGGCCGGGTGCAGCCGGTCTTCGTGCGTGGTGTCGGGCTCGGCGATGCGGGCCGCGTCGCGGTGCACCAGCGCGGCGACGAACAGGCTGTTCGCGGTGAGCAGCACCCCGTCGTAGCGGTCGGCCTGGGCCGCTCGGGACAGGTCGCTGAACAGCGCCGGGGTCATCGAGATCCAGATGTCGCCGATCAGCGAGATCGCGAGCGCGGCGACCAGGTACCGGATCGGGCCCCGCTTCGACCCCGGCGCCAGCACCAGGATCGCCGCGGCCGCGAAGAACACCACGTCACCCAGCGGGTAGAAGACCGCGAACACGGTCTTGAGCGAGAGATCCTCGGCCTCGACCGCGGGCAGGATGAAGAACTGCCAGCACATCCAGCCCAGCACGGTCGTCATCGCCGCCGCGTCGAGCCAGCCCTCGCGGAGCCGGGCCGGGGCCCGCAGCCGGACCAGCTTGATCAGCCCGAACCCCAGCAGCGGATACCCGCTGACCCACAGCACGTCCGACGGCGTCACGTCACCGAGCGGGCCGATCAGCCATTCCAGCACGTCGTGCAGCAGATCGCCGGCCAGCCAGACGGTGAGCGCGACGACGATGTAGCCGTACCCCCGCCGGGACGGACCGGGTATTTGCCGTAACCGACCCCAGCTGAGACCAACCAGGACGCTGAAACCGATCAAGTAGGACACATGAGCGAAGATGCTCCCCGGCAGAAACGCGCCGGGCGCACCGCAGATCGCGGCGAATACCGGGACGAGTACAGCCGGGATGCGTCTCATGCGGCAATCATCGGTCTCCCGTAGTCACAGTGACTCAGGTTAATGGACGGTAGCGAAATTACTGGGCGAACCCGAGATAGTTGCTCTTGAGGTCGAGCTTGACCCGGAACGAGGTCGCGGTCATCGAGACCGTCGCCGGCTTCCCGCCCGCGACGGTGCCGGTGAGCTGCACGGTCTCCGCGCGTCCGCCCCATCGGCCGCCGCCGCTGCGCTTGGTCACCTTCACCGACGTCACGGTGGTCAGGCCCTGCGGGCCGTCGAGCGACGCCAGCGTCGCCGGGGTGACGACCCTGGTCCAGACGGTCGACGCCGTGTACGGGTCGGCCTTCGAGACGAGGTAGCCGACGCCTCCCGGCGCGGTGAAGCCGCCGTTGCTGGACGAGAACTCGGCGCTGATCGCCTTGCCCTTGACCGTGAGGACCTTGCCCGCGGTGGCCTTGATCGCCGCGTTGGTGGACGCCTTCTCCGACGTCTGGCCGTCCCAGCACTGGTTGGCCTGGGTGTCGATCACGTCGTAGTAGCGGGACGCGGAGATCTTGGCGGTGGCGTACGTGCGGGCCGCGATCGTCTGGGCCTGCAGGGCGGCCGGCGCCCAGCTCGACGGCATCTCGGACGCGACGACGCCCCGGAGGTACGTGTCGATCGGCATCTTCGCGACGTACCGGGCCGCGCCGTCGGAGATCACGGCCTGCAGCGAGCCGGCGAACGCGACGCTGCCGCCGCCCCGGCAGTCGGTCTTGGCCTTGCTGTAGGCGATGTTCAGCGTCGACGGCCCGCTGAACGTGACCGGCGCGCGCAGCGTGTACTTCGTCCGCCAGGTGGTGGCCGTGACCGGCTCCTGGACGAGGTAGCTGGCGCCGCTGCGGGCGACGTGCCACTTGGCCCGGGCCGGGAGCGTGACCTTCGCGCCCCCGGACGCCGTGGCGACCACCCCGGAGACCGTCGAGCCGGTGGTCGGGAGCAGCGTGAAGTGGCCGTTGTCGATCGCCGAGAGGCGGACCCGCAGCGACGGGTTGCCCTTGGCGGCCAGCGTCGTGCCCGGGTAGTAGAACGCGACGATCTGGGCCGACGTGAGGCCCTTCTTGGCCGCGCCCTGGGCGCCGTACTGGCTCAGCCCGCGGCCGTGGCCGTAACCGGCGCCGTATATCGTGATGCCCTGGGCCGAGGCCGGGGCGGCGTTCGCGGTGGCGACCCCGGCGTCGGCCGGAGCGCCGACGGCGAGCGCACCGGCGACCGCCGCGGCGGTGACGAGAGCGGGCAGGAGACGCATGGTTACCTCACGTCGGTCGGGAAACGGCCAGGCGTGGAAACAGGCGTCCACGAGAGAGATGTCGGCGTGTTCGGTTGCGAAATGAGACGGTGGCCGACCGCGCAACCGGCCCCCTCCGGGGCCGCACCCGTCGAGCACCCGACCGGCCCGTCCGGGGCCGCACCCGACCGGCCCCTGCGGGGCCGTGGCCGTCGCGCACCTGATCAGATAGGCGTATGACCTACCGGCACGTCGTCGCACTCGGGAGCTCGTTCGCGGCCGGGCCCGGGATCCCCCCGGTCGTCGACGCGGCCGCGGGCCGCTCCGGCGCCAACTACGCGCACCTGTTCGCGGACGCGATCGGCGCGCGGCTGACCGACCTGACCGTGTCCGGCGCGACGACCGCGACCGTGCTCGACCAGCCGCAGCGGGTCGGCCGCACCACGTTCCCGCCCCAGCTGAGCGGCGTCCCCGAGGACGCGGACCTGGTCACGGTCACGGTCGGCGGCAACGACCTCGGGTATCTCCAGACGATGCTGCGGCTGGCCTGGGCGAACCAGTTCCAGCGCCGGTGGTGGACCCGTGCGGCCGGCAACCGGCTGGCCCGTGGGCCGGTCCCGGTGGCCGACCCGGACATCGTCGTCGGTGGGCTCACGGCGATCGTCGACGCGGTGCACGAGCGGGCCCCGGGCGCGCGGGTGGTGCTCGTCGACTACCTGACCCTGCTCGAGGAGAAGACCGTGCCGCCGTTCACCGACGTCCAGCACCGGGCGCTGCGCGCGCTCGGACGGCGGGTGTCGGGCGCGTTCGCGGTGGCCGCGCAGGCGACCGGGGCCGGTCTGGTGCAGGCGTCGGTGCTCAGCGCCGGGCACGGCGTCGGGACGGCCGAGCCCTGGGTCAACGGCTTCGTCCCGAGCACGCGGCGGGCCACGTCGGCGTTCCATCCCAATGCGGCCGGCATGCGGGCGATCGCCGACGAGCTGGTCCGCACGCTCGGCGCGCGCACGTAAGGGTGTCGTCAGCTCCGCTCGTCGGTCGTGGCGGCCACGGGGATCGCGGAGAGGCGGGCTCGGCGGCGCTCGGCCGGCGGGCCCGGCCGCGCCGTCCGGAGGAGCACCCGGCGGGCTCCGTAGAACAGAAAGACGGCCAGCGGCACTTCGGCCACCGCCGCCTCCAGGATGCTCGCCGCGAGCTCGTCACCCGTCGCGGTCGTGATGTCGAACCACGCGTCGCAGAGCAGCAGCGTCCCGGTGAGCATCGCCCAGAGCACGACGGCCAGCCGGTGCCGGTATGCCATCCACGCGGTCGTCGCCAGGCAGGCGATCAGCGCGACGTCGAACCCGACCCAGGTCAGCGGCCAGCGCCGGGCGGTGTGCTCGTCGGGCAGCGTCAGCCCGAGCAGCACCGTCCACGGAATCAGCACCAGGCAGGCCAGCGTCAACACGACCAGGAACCGCAGCCGCGGCCCCTTCACGACGACGGCACCGGTCTGGAGAACGGGAACGCCAGCGTCGCCCGGATGTTCGTGCCGGTCAGGAACATCACCAGCCGGTCGACGCCGAGGCCCAGCCCGCCGGTCGGGGGCATCGCGTACTCCAGCGCGGTCAGGAACGACTCGTCGATCTGCATCGCCTCGGGATCGCCCGCGGCGGCCTTGATCGACTGCGCGGTGAGCCGTTCCCGCTGGTCGACCGGGTCGACGAGCTCGGAATAGGCAGTGCCCAGCTCGGCCCCGTAGGCGACCAGGTCCCAGCGTTCGGCCAGCCGGCGGTCGTCGCGGTGGGCCCGGGTCAGTGGCGAGGTGTCGAGCGGGAAGTCGGTGTAGAACGTCGGATAGGTGGTGTTCTTCTCCACCAGAGCGTCGTACAGCTCGACCGCGAGCTCGCCCGGCGTCGCGTCCGCCGGAGCATGGACGGAGTGCCGGGCGCAGACCTCCCGGAAGACGCGGAGCGGGGTGTCCGGAGCCAGAGCGGTGCCGGTGGCCGCGCTGATCGCGTCGTGGACGGTCACGACCGGCCAGGATCCACTCAGATCGACCGGCCCGGAGGGGCGCACAGCGATCGGCGCGCCGTGCACCGCGGTCGCGACCTCGAGGATCAGCGCGCGGGTCAGCTCACGCATGTCGGTGTAGTCCGCGTAGGCCTGATACGCCTCCAGCGACGTGAACTCCGGGTTGTGGGTCGCGTCGACACCCTCGTTGCGGAAGTTGCGGTTGAGCTCGAAGACCCTCGGCATCCCGGCCACGCACAGCCGCTTGAGGTACAGCTCGGGGGCGATCCGCAGGTACAGGTCGGTGTCGTAGGCGTTGATGTGCGTCCGGAACGGCCGGGCGGCCGCGCCGCCGTGCACGGCCTGCAGCATCGGCGTCTCCACCTCGGTGAACCCCCGCTGGGCGAACGCGTCCCGCAGGGCCCGGACGGCCACGCTGCGCTGCTGCAGCACCTGCATCGCGTCCGCGTTGACCAGGAGGTCGAGGTAGCGCTGCCGGACCCGCGCCTCCGGGTCGGAGAACCCGGCGTGCGCGTCCGGCAGCGGCCGGAGGCACTTGGCCGCCATCGTCCAGTCGTCCGCCAGCACCGACAGCTCACCTCGTTCCGAGGTGACGACCTCCCCGGTGACGCCGACGTGGTCGCCGAGGTCGACGGTCTGCTTCCACAATTCGCGGACGCTTCGCGGCGTGCCGTCGGCGGTCAGCATGACCTGGAGGGTGACCCCGTCGTCCTGAAGTACACCGAAGCTGACGCCGCCGAGGTCGCGAAGTGCCCGGACCCGGCCGGTGACGCTGGTGGTGACGCCGGTGCGATGGTTCGGCGGGAGGCCCGGGTGGGCGGCGCGGATCTCGGCCAGCGTCGCGGTGCGCGGGACGGTGACCGGGTACGGGTCGTGGCCGTTCCGGGCGAGCAGCTCGGCCTTGGCCCGCCGGGCGCTCTGCTGCTGGTTGAGCCGGTACTGCGGGTGGGCCGGGCGGAGCAGTTCGTCGTCCTGCTTGCGGACCTCGTCGGCGAACCCGTCCTCGAGCGCGCGGGTCCGCGGCGGGATGCCGGGCAGGAACCCCTCGGCGATGCCGGCCGCGATCGCCGCGCGGGTCAGCGTCAGGCTGGAGTCGAAGCAGACGAACCGGGGCAGCCAGGTCGGCAGGTACTTCGCGTTCGAGCGGTACAGCGACTCCAACTGCCAGAACCGCGACGCGACCGAGAGCACCGCGTCGGTGAGCCGGGTGACCGGGCCGGCGCCGATCTGGTCGCCCGCGCTGAACACCGCCCGGAACATCGCGAAGTTCAGCGAGATCCGGCGGACGGCCAGGCTCGGAGCGGCCTCGATCAGGCCCGCGACCATGAACTCGTTGAGCCCGTTCTCGGCGGTGCGGTCGCGGCGCATCAGGTCGAGCGAGAGCCCGCGGGCGCCCCAGGGCACGAAGCTGAGCAGCCCGCGGACCTCGCCGCCGGCGTCGTGCGCGGTGACCAGCACGCAGCGGTCGTCGCTGGGGTCGCCGAACCGGCCGAGCGCCATCGAGAAGCCGCGCTCGGGCGCGTCCCCGCGCCAGGCGTGGGCCCGCAGCTCCAGGTGCGGCCACTCCTCCGGAGCGACCTCGCTGTGACGGCGGGCGGTGAGCGTGTAGCCGGCCCGCCGGATCCGGGTGACGGCCTGCCGGACCGGCCGCATCGTCCGGCCCTCGAGCGTGAAGTCCTCGACCTCGACGATCGCCTCGTCCCCGAGGCTCAACGCCTTCAGACCTCGTCCGACGTAGGCCGCGGCCCCGTTCTCGCTGGCACTGAGGACGGCCGGGAACCAGCCGTGCGCGCGGGCGTCGGCCAGCCAGGCGTCGATCGCGGCCGGCCAGGACGCCGGGTGGCCGATCGGGTCGGCGCTGGCCAGGCTGACCGACGCGACGACCCGGTAGGTGATCGCGGCCCGGCCGTCGGGCGAGAAGATCACCGACTTGTCGCGCCGGGTCGCGAAGTAGCCCAGCGAGTCGCGGTCGCCGCTCTCCAGCAGCAGCCGACGGACGGTCAGCTCGTCGTCGGCGCCCAGGAACTGGGCCGCGCGGGCCGCGCGGAGGAACACCGCGACGGCGGCGAGCAGCGCGATCGCCGACAGCGTGCCGCCGAGCGCGGCCACCCAGTGGTGACCGAGGTGGCCGTTGAGGCCGGCCCGGTCGCCGGCCGCGGTGAAGCCGAACGCCGAGCGGTTGGCCCAGGTCAGCTTCTCCCGGGTGCCGTGCAGGGTGCGGGGGAAGAGCTCGGTGAGGCCGAACGTCAGGGCCCAGGACGCGATCAGGCCGCTGGCCAGGACGGCCAGCGCGGCCCGGCGGGAGAACGGGGCCAGGTGGGCCGGGAACGCGCTGCGGGCCCGCCAGAGGAGCACCGCCAGCGCCAGTCCGACGGCCGCCGCGACGCCGGTCAGCACGACCTCGAGCCGGGTCAGGTCGAGGTCGGTGGCGTCGAGGTCGTCCCAGTTCGCGGCCGCGATGCCGACGACCAGCACCTGCGTCGGGGCGGCGATGAGCTGGGCCGCGATCGCCAGCCAGAGCGCGGCCCGCAGGCGGCGGCGCAGCGCGCTGCCGAGGAGCAGCAGCCCGACGATGACGAACAGGCTCCGGGTGGTCGGGACGTTCAGCAGGCCGAACGCGTAGTCGACCCAGTGGGCCCAGCGCATCCGTCGCAGCGGCAGGCTGAGGAGCAGCCACACCCCCGCGATCGTGACCAGCCGCCCGGACCACGCCGCCACCCGATCCGGCCAGTGCCGCGATCCGGAACTCTCCGCACTCACCGGAGCAGTGTGCCACCCGCGAGCGCGCGGACTAGGGGAGCGAAGGAATCGGCGCGGGCCCGGGGCACCAGGAGTTCGGTGCGGTGGACGACGTCGGGGGTGTGCAGGGGGAGGGCCGTCACGCCGGGGACGGCAGGGACGCGGCCGGTCGGGACCAGCGCGAGGCCTTGGTTGTCGGCGACCAGGCGGGCCAGCACGGCGACGTCGGTGCCGCGGTAGCGGAAGCGGCCGGTGGAGTTCGGGCCGGCCGCTCAGGGGATGCGGCCGGGGTCGCAGCGGAGGTCGGGAGCGTCGATCCAGCGGGCGTCGCGGATCGATTCGAGGTCGAGGCGGCCGAGCGTCGCCAGCGGGTGGTCGGCGGGAAGCAGCACGAGCAGCCGGACCTCGCTGACCAGGCACCGGGTGAGCACGCCGGGCTCGGTCACGCCCAGCGGCCCGTTCGGCGCGGTCACCCCGTCGACCGCGGCCGCGTCCACGGTGCCCGAGGCCAGTCGTCCGACCGCGTCGTCGGCCGGGGTGAGGATCAGTTCGACGTCGGGGAGCGCGCGCAGGCCGGTGAGCAACCGCTCGCCGGCCGCGAGCGGCGTGGCCGCGACGACCAGCGGCCGCCCGGCGCCCGCCCGGAGGATCTCCTGGCGGGCGACGTCCGCGCGGAGCAGCAGGTGCTGGGCGTGGGTCATCAGGCCGACGCCCTCGGCGGTGAGCCGGACCGGGCGCCGGTGCAGCAGGCGCCGGCCGAGGTGGACGTGGTCGCCGGCACCCGGGCGGCGGAGATCCTCGGGGCCGGGCGGCGCACCGAGCGGTTCTTCTGCAGCTACGGGCTCGACGACCGGTTCCGGGCCCGGCTGGAGGCGGCCGGGCTGGTGTTCTCGGCCGCCGACGACCAGGGGACGAGCCGGATGGTCGAGCTGCCCGGTCATCCGTTCTTCCTCGCGTCGCTGTTCCAGCCCGAGCTGTCGTCGGACGTGTCCTGGGTCCACCCGCTGATCCGGGCGTTCGCCGACGCGGCGGCGGAGCAGTCGGTCAGGAATCGAGAAGCGTCGGCGATCCGGCGTTCCTAGCCTGGAGACATGACTGAGAGCGACGGATTTTCCGCTGAAGAGCGCGCGGCGATGAAGCAGCGCGCGGCCGAGCTGCGCGCCGAGGGCAAGAAGGGCGCGAAGAAGGCCGACGGCCTGCAGCAGCTGCTCGACGCGATCGCGGCGATGGGCCCCGACGACCGGGCGCTGGCCGAGCGGGTGCACGTGACGGTCACCGCGGCGGCCCCGCAGCTCATGCCGAAGACCTGGTACGGGTTCCCCGCGTACACCGACGCGGCCGGCAAGGTCGTGGTGTTCTTCCAGCACGCGGGCAAGTTCAAGTACCGCTACGCGACGCTCGGTTTCCAGGACTCGGCCGCGCTCGACGACGGCGAGATGTGGCCGGTCGCGTACGCGTTGACCGCGTGGTCGCCGGACGTCGAGAAGCGAATCACCGACCTGGTCCGCACGGCCGCGTCGTAGCGTTTAGCTGTTCCTGCGTCTCGCGGAGGTTTCATGGCCAAGGGCTACTGGGTCAGCGTCTATCGCACCATTTCGGACCCCGACAAACTCGCTGCCTACAACGCGCTGGCCGGGCCGGCCGTCCGGGCCGCGGGTGGCCGCACCCTGGTCCGGGGCGGCCGGGTCGAGGCGCGCGACGCAGGCATCGCCGAGCGCACCGTGCTGGTCGAGTTCGACAGCTTCGAGCACGCGGTCGCGGCCTACGAGAGTGCGGCCTACCGCGAGGCGCTGGCCGCCCTCGCCGACGGCGTCGAACGCGACTTCCGCATCGTCGAGGGCATCGACTGAAGCGGGGCCGCGACCGCACCCGCGTCGGTGCCATACTCGTCCCGTTTGTGGCATATCGCACACATGCGGGGGAATCATCATGCGCATTCGAACCCTGGTCACCGGCGCCCTCCTGGGCGCGGCGGTCGCCGTCAGTCAGCTGATCCCGGGCACCGCGCTCGCCGGGACCTTCAACACCTACACGAACCTCGCGACCGGCTTCTGTCTCGACAGCAACGGTCAGGGCCGCGTCTACACGCTCGGCTGCAACGGCGGCAGCTTCCAGAAATGGATCCTGCACCGGGTCGACGGCGGCTATACGCTCCGCAACCTCGCCACCGGCTTCTGCCTCGACAGCAACACCGAGGGCAGGGCCTACACGCTGGGCTGCAACGGTGGGAACTACCAGGTCTGGCAGCGCGAGGTCCACGGCAGCCAGCGCACCTGGCGCAACCTCTCCACCGGCTTCTGCCTGGACAGCAACACCGACGGCAAGGTCTACACGCTCGGCTGCAACGGCGGCAGCTACCAGCGCTGGACCCCGGCCAGCGGCACGTACTAACCCCGCCACGCGTAGCGGTGCTCCGGCCGCCCGGTCGAGCCGTAGCGCAGCGTCATGACGATGCGCCCGTCGGCGGCCAGATCGGACAGGTAGCGCTGTGCGGTCGCGCGGGAGATACCGGTCTCGGTCGCCACGTCGGCGGCCGAGACCGGGACCCCGGCCTCCCGGACCGCCGTGGTCACCAGCCGGGCCGTGTGCTCGGAGCGGCCCTTGGGCAGGCCCGCGTCGAGGCGGTCGCCGCCGCGCATCAGCCGGACCGCCCGGTCGATCTCGCGCTGGTCGAGCGTCCGGTCGCCGCGCAGGTGGTCGCGGTAGCGCGCGTACGCGCGCAGGCGCTCGGCCAGCGCGGCCTGGGTGAACGGCTTCACCAGGTAGTTGACGACGCCCCGGGTGAGCGCCTCGCGGACCGTGGCCACGTCGCCGGCCGCGGTGAGCATCAGGACGTCACAGCCGAGGTCGGCGACCAGCCGGGTACCGAACGCGTCCGGCAGGTACTGGTCGAGCAGCACCAGGTGGGGGCGCGCCCCGGGCACCGCGGCCAGCGCTTCGGCACCGCTGTGCGCCACCCCGACCACTCCGAACCCCGGCGTCTCCCGCACGTAGCGTGCGTGCAGCTCGGCCACCCGGTAGTCGTCGTCGACCACCAGCACCCGGATCATCCGACCTCCACCACTCCCGGTAGCCGCGCCTCGAACACCGCGCCGCAGTCCAGTCCCGACGCCCGGGCCAGCGTGACGTCCCCGCCGTGCCGCCGGGCCGCCCGCCGGGCCAGCACCAGCCCGAGGCCGTGCGGCCGGTCCCGATCCGCGCCCGCCGTCGTGTACCCGTCCTCGAAGACACGCTCCCCGGTGTCGCCGGGGACGCCGTCGCCACTGTCGACGGTCACCATCCGTAGCGTGTCCCGCTCCGACACGACGGTCAGCTCCACCCAGCCCGGCTGCCGCCGGCCCAGCCGGGCCGCCCGCACCGCGTTGTCGGTCAGGTTCCCGAGCACGGTGATGACGTCCAGCGGCGCGTGCACCCGGGCCGGCAGGTACGTCTCCTCCGAGAGCCGCAGTACGACGCCGGCCTCGGCGGCGACGACGGTCTTGGCCGACAGGACCCCACGCAGGTAGGGGTCCCGGATCGGGCCGTCGGAGCCGGTGTCGCCGGCCAACTCGCCCAGGTACGTCCGGGCCTCGTCGTGCTCGCCGATGTGCAGCAGCCCGGCCAGCGTGTGCAGCCGGTTCGTGTGCTCGTGGGCCTGGGCCCGCAGGGCGTCCGAGAGCGTCCGGACCATGTCGAGCTCGCGGGCCAGAGCGTCGGCCTCGGTGCGGTCACGCAGGGTCAGGACCCGGCCGAGGTCCCGGCTGCCGTGCCGCACCGGCCCGGCCGTGACGACCAGCAGCCGTTCGCCCGCGACCACGAGTGCTCCGCGGGCGTCCGTCCCGCTCAGGAGCGTCCGCATGCGTGGGGGAAGGGACGCGGCCGACAGCGGGGTGCCGGGCGCGATCGGGCCGCCGAGCAGGTCGGCCGCCGTGCCGTTGCAGACCGTGATGCGGTCGGCGCGGTCGACCGCGAGGACGCCCTCGGCGATGCCGTGCATCACCGCCTCCCGCTCCCGGAGGAGGTCGGCCAGGTCGGTGGGTTCCAGGCCGAGGGTCTGGCGGCGCAGCCGCTGCGCGAGGGCGACGGTGCCGAGGATGCCGGCCAGCAGCGCGACCCCGGTGACGATCCCCGCCGTCCGGAACAGCACGGCGGTCGCCCGCGTCACCTCGGTCAGGGCGATGCCGACGCTCACCTCGCCGACGATCGTGCCGCCGGGCTCGGAGTAGAGCGGGACCTTGCCCCGGGCCGAGAGCCCCAGCGTGCCGCGCTCGACGTTCACGACCTCGCGTCCGGACAGCGGCCCGCTCGGATCGGTGCTGACCCGCTCGCCGATGCGCTCCGGGTCGGTGTGCGAGTAGCGGATCCCACGGTCGTCGGTGATGACGACGAACAGCGCGCCGGTGCGGGTGCGGACGTCGTCGGCGAGCGCCTGGACGCGGGTCGGGTCGTGCGCCGCCACGTGGGCCGCGATCGACGGATCGGACGCCACCGACTGGGCGATCGCTAGCGCCCGGGCCTCGTACTGGTGCTCGAGCGTCCGTCGTAACAGGACCGCGACCAGCGCCGAGCCGGCCCCGACCACCAGCAGCAGAATCGCGACCTGGAGCAGCAGCACCTGAGTTGCGAAGCGTGGGACTCGCCTCACCATGCCGGAACCTTACGGCCGCCGGGCCCGCGCCGGGCCCGTGAGCAGAACGCGCAGAACGCGACTTGTGCGCCGTTGGCCGCGCAACGCGCACAAGGATGTTCACGCGCCGGAAACATCTTTACGGTCCCGGCCCATGACCCAGCTCACAGAGCCAGTGATTGCGCTACGGGCCGCCACGAAAGTCTTTACGAATCGGGACGGCGAGAGGCACACCGCGATCCGGGACGTCACGTTCGACGTCCACGCGGGGGAGTTCGTCAGCGTCGTCGGCCCGACCGGGTGCGGGAAGTCGACGACGCTCGGGCTGATCTCCGGGCTCGCTCCGGCGACGTCCGGGACCGTCGAAGTGGCCGGGGCTCCGGTGCGGGAGATCCCGTCCGGGCTCGGGTACATGTTCCAGCAGGACGCCGTGCTGCCCTGGCGGACCGTGCTCGACAACGTGGCGGCCGGGCCGCGGTACCGGGGTGCGTCGCGGGCTTCGGCCCGGTCGGCGGCGGGCGAGTGGGTGGCCAAGGTCGGGCTGGCCGGTTTCGAGAAGTACTACCCGCACCAGTTGTCGGGCGGGATGCGCAAGCGGGTCGCGCTGGCCCAGACGCTGGTGAACGAGCCCGGGATCCTGCTGATGGACGAGCCGTTCGGGGCGCTCGACGTCCAGACCCGGGAGCACATGCAGGACCTGCTGCTCTCGCTGTGGGCCGAGAACCGGGCCGCGGTGGTGTTCGTGACCCACGACCTGACCGAGGCGATCGCGCTGGCCGATCGGGTAGTCGTGATGACGGCCGGGCCGGCGACGGTGAAGGACGTCGTGCCGGTGGGGCTGGAGCGGCCGCGGACGGTCGAAGAGATCCGGCTCGAGGAGTCGTTCCTCGAGGTGTACCGCCGGGTGTGGGACTCGCTGCGTGAAGAGGTCGAGATCACCCGGGCGAGGGGAGCGGCTCGTGTCGCCTGAGACGAGTGCGTCGGCCGGTGCTCCCTCGCCGGCGAAGGCTTCCTCGGCCGGTGCCTCCTCGGCGGCGGGCGCTTCCTCGGGGGCGCCGGACGCCGCCACCGGTGCGGGTCCCGCGTCCGCCACCGGGGCGGTGCCCGGGGCCGCGCGGCGGCGGCACGCCGTGCGGGTCTGGGGGACGCGCGCCGGGCTGATCGCCGCCTGGCTGCTGAGCTGGGAGCTGTCGGCCCGGTACCTGATCGATCCGTTCTACTACTCGCAGCCCTCGGCGATCTGGCGCCGGCTGGTCGAGTGGTTCACCGACGGGACCGCGTTCGGCTCGATCTGGCTGCAGATCTGGGTCACGCTCCAGGAGTCGGTGGCCGGGTTCGTGATCGGCGCGGTCGCCGGTGTCGTGCTCGGCGTCCTGCTCGGACGGAGCCGGTTCCTGGCCGAGGTCTGCGCGCCGTTCATCAAGGCGGCCAACGCGATCCCCCGGATCGTGCTCGCGTCGCTGTTCGTGATCTGGTTCGGGCTCGGGCTCTCGTCCAAGGTCGCGACCGCGGTCGTGCTGGTGTTCTTCGCGGTGTTCTTCAACGCGTTCCAGGGCGCCCGCGAGGTCGACAGGACGCTGGTCGACAACGCCCGGATCCTCGGCGCGTCCCCGCGGGCGGTGCTGCTCACGATCGTGCTGCCGTCCGCGACCTCGTGGATCCTCGCGTCGCTGCACGTCGCGTTCGGGTTCGCGCTGATCGGCGCGGTGGTCGGCGAGTACACCGGCGCCGACAAGGGCCTCGGCCTGCTGATCAACAACGCCCAGGGCACGTTCGACGCCGCCGGCATCTACGCCGGAATGGTCGTCATCACGGTGATCGCGCTGCTCGCCGAGTGGCTGCTCACCCGGTTGGAGAGCCGGCTGCTGGCCTGGCGTCCGCCGTCCACCAACGTCGAAACGATCGCGTGAGGGAGCTCGGGATGCGTCGAATCATGGCAGTGGCACTGGTGGCGGTCTGCGCGCTGGCCGGGTGCCGGGACTCCCGGGGCGACACCGGTGAATCCGGAGGCCAGGAGCAGGTCACGATCATGGTGGGCGGGATAGACAAGGTGATCTACCTGCCGGCCAAGCTCACCGAGTCGCTCGGCTACTTCTCCGACGAGAAGATCGCGGTGAAACTGCTGACCGAACCGGCCGGGGCCCAGGCCGAGAACGTGCTGATCGCCGGCGACGTGCAGGGCGTCGTCGGGTTCTACGACCACACGGTGGACCTGCAGACCAAGGGCAAGTGCGTGCAGAGCGTCGTCCAGTTCGCGGACGTCCCGGGCGAGGCCGAGGTGGCCGCGGCCGACCAGACGCTGACGACGCCGGCCGACTTCAAGGGCAAGCGGCTCGGCGTCACCAGCCCCGGGTCCTCGACCGACTTCCTCACCCAGGCCCTGGCCGCCCGGGCGAAGCTGACGAAGTCCGACTACACGACCGTGAAGGCCGGCGCCGGCCAGACGTTCATCGCCGCGATCGAGAACGGCGGGATCGACGCCGGCATGACCACCGACCCGACGATCGCCCGGCTGGTGACCAGCGGCAAGGGCAAGGTCGTGCTCGACATGCGGACGGAGGAGGGCACCCGGGCCGCGCTCGGCGGTCTCTACCCGGCCAGCTCGCTGTACATGGACTGCGCGTACGTGTCGGCGCACAAGCCGACCGTACAGAAGCTGGCCAACGCATTCGTGAAGACGCTGAAGTGGATCGACACGCACTCGGCCGAGGAGATCGCGGCGAAGATGCCGAAGCAGTACGCGGCCGACGACCCGACGCTCTACGCGAAGTCGATCAACGACAGCAAGGGCATGTTCACCGCCGACGGCGTGATGGACGCGGACGGGGCGAAGAACGTGCTCGAGGTGCTGGCGACGTTCTCGCCGAACGTCCAGGGAAAGAAGGACTCGATCGACCTGTCGAAGACGTACACGACGGAGTTCGTCGAGAAGGCCGCCTCGTAGGCAGGTGCCTGCTCCTCGGTGCGCTCCCGCGCATCGAGGAGCAGCCGTCCGTCAAAGGACGTGGGCCAGATGTGACTCCGAGGCGGCGGAGTCCATATAGTTACCTCCGGACGGAGCCTTTCGGTCACGGTAGGGTCGCGTTGCGTATACCCGGAGTTGCGCTTGGTGCGCAAGCGACTAACGGGTCGTCTGTGCAGGCGGTGTGGCCTGCGCTTTTCCGCTGTTCGTCCAATGTCCTGGGAATCCCGCCGGGGCCGCGACGACCCCCTTACTCTCGGCTGCGTGACGGGTCCTTCGCCGCTATCGCCCACTCCCCAGCACCCCCTCGTGGTGCAGGGACGGTCCGAGCAGATCACGTACGACGGCGCCTGGGTCACGATCCAAGACCCCGGCCAGCCGAGCCGGCCCGGTGACCGGCGCGCACCGATCGAAGACATCACCGACGTCGAGATCAAGGCCGCGCGCTTCGGTGGACGCCAGGTCCGCATCGAGTACGCCCGCGGGAGCGACCGGCCGTCGCTGACGGTCGCGTTCAAGGGCAACCAGCAGGAGTCGCTGGCCGTGCTCGTGGCCGCGATCAACGCGGCCCGGGACGCGATCCACTCGCCGCGCCCGCCGGTCTCGCCCGCCCCGGCCGACGCCGGGGACGAGCTCCGCCGGCTCTGGCAGCTGGTCCAGCGCGGCGAGATCAGCCGCGAGCAGTTCGAGGACGCCAAGGGCCGTCTGTTCCGGTGACGGGCGCCGCGGCTCGCGCCTCAGGTGACGGGCACCGCGGCGCGCGGGCTCACCGACGTCGGACGCATGGCGAGCAGTAGCCCGAGCCCGGCGACGCAGAGCACCGCGCAGACGGCGTAGCCGACGCGGTAACCGACCTGCTGGGAGAGCCCGAGCAGCGGTGCGGCCAGCGTCGACCCGATCGGGAACGCGTTGTTGAACAGCGTGGACGCCCGGCCCGGCTGGCTGGGCAGCAGGTCCTGGAAGTACGTGATGCCGATGCCGCCGAGCAGCGCGATCCCGGCCGCGTTCAGCACCTGAGCGACCGCGACCTGGCCGGTGCCGGTGGAGATCGCGACCGTCGCGAAGTAGGCGAACGACACGACCGGCCCGGCCAGGAACAGCGTCCGGACGCCGAGGCGCGACGCCAGCACGCCGAACCCGAGGATCAGCGGCACCTCGAGCAACGCGCAGAGGCCGAGCAGCAGACCGGTGTCGCGGACGTCGCCGTGCAGGTCGTGGGCGACGAAGAGCGGCAGCGCCTGCACCGCGAACGTCGCCGCCGCCTGCACCAGGATCAGCGCGACGACGCTCACCCAGACCACCCGGCCGGACTGATCGGCGCCGGTCGGGGCGTCCGGGTCGTGGGCCGGCGCCGGCCGCGGCTCGGGCAGCCCGAACGCCGCCACGAGCCCGGCGGCCAGGTAGATCAGCGTCGAGACCCCGAAGATCAGCGTGAAGCCGCCCGCGTCGATGAGCAGCGCGGCGACGAACGGCCCGGCCACCCACGACACGGAGAGCATCGTCCGGAGCATGCTCGTCGTCATCGCGGCGCGCTCGCCGCGGCCGAACGCGGTGCGCGCGTACGCGAAGAGCTGCGGGAGCAGCGCGGTGGAGAGCGCGATCGCGGTCGCGGTGACCAGCAGCAGCACCCAGTAGTTCCGGACGATTGCGCTGATGCCGCAGCCGGCCGCTCCGGCGGCCGACGTCCCGAGGATCAGCAGGCGACGGACCGGGAACCGGTCGGAGACGCGTCCGAGCAGGCTGGACGCCAGCACGCCGGCGATCGGGACGACTAGCAGGAACACCGTGACCAGGGCCGGGGTGGCGTGCACGGCGTCGGTGAGGAACAGTGCCCGGAACGGGAGCGTCATGGCCATCGCGAGGCCGATCGCGAGGAAGGCGAGGACGAGTGCAGAGAGACGTGGCTGCCGGGTCACCGTGCGACCGCTGAGAGTGATAACGGATTCCCAGTAGGACTAGCGACAAAAAGATCGGGCACGTCACCATGATGCCGTAGGGGTGACCGAGCGTTCGAACGGCGTACGCCACACCCGTGGACGCTTGCGCTTTCCGGACGAGCGAGGTGCGATTGAGTCGTGGGCGTTTTGTCCTGGACGGTGGAACAGGCCGACCGGCGGACGGTCGTCCGGCTGGACGGCTTCTTCGCGCTGCCCGACGTGCCCTCGGTACGCGGTGTGCTGCTCAAATGCCTGGCCGAGTGCCCGTCGGCGGTGGTCGTCGACCTCTCCGGCCTGACGGTGAGCGGGCCGACCGTCCTGACCGTGTTCTCGGCCGTTGTGCGCAGCACGGCGGCCTGGCCGGCCGTGCCGCTCCTGCTGGCCGGGGCCACCGACGAGGTGGCGGCCGCGCTCCGGCGGTCGGGCGCGGGCGCCGAGCTGCCGATCTTCGGTAGCCTGGCCGACGCGCTGGAGTCCGACGGCGTGCACCTCCGGGCCCGCCTCCGGCTGCACCTGGAGCCCACTGCGGACGCCCCGGCCGAGGCCCGTCGCCTGGCCATGGACGCCTGCGCGGCCTGGAATCTCGAGCGGCTCAGCCCGGCCGCGGCCGTGGTCGTCACCGAGCTGGTCGACAACGCGGCCCGGCACGCGGGCACCGCCCTGGAGGTGACGATCGCCTACCGCGGGGCGTATCTGCACCTGTCGGTGACCGACGGGTCGCCCGAGCCGCCGCGGCTGTCCGCCGAGCCCACCGCCGAGGGCGGCCGGGGTCTGCTGCTGGTCGACTCGTTCGCGTCCGGGTGGGGCGTGCTGCCGGTCCCCGACGGCAAGGCGATCTGGGCGACGCTCCCCACCCGCTGAGCCCGGGCCGACATCCGGGAGTGTTTCCGGGTTCGGGGGGCATAGCAGGGCGGTGAACTCGACCCTGATCGTGATCGGAGCCTCGGCCGGCGGAGTGGAGGCGCTGGAGAGCCTCGTCGCCGGCCTGCCCGCCGACCTCGACGCGTCCGTGCTGGTCACGGTGCACCTGATGCCGACCGTCCGCAGCGCGCTGCCGCAGATCCTCAGCCGGGCCGGCCCGCTGGCCGCCTCACCCGCGGTCGACGGGGCGCCGGTACGGCGGGGCGAGATCCTGGTGGCGCCGCCGGACCGGCATCTGCTGCTCGAGGGCGGCCACGTCCGGCTGGGCCGCGGGCCCCGGGTGAACCGGCACCGCCCGTCGATCGACGTGCTGTTCAGCAGCGCGGCCCGGTGGGCGGACGGCGCGGTCGTGGCCGTCGTACTGTCCGGCGCGCTCGACGACGGAGCCGTGGGCTCGGCGATCGTCGCCCGGGCCGGCGGGAAGGTGCTGGTGCAGGACCCGGCGGACGCGCGGTTCCCGGAAATGCCACGGGCCGCGCTGGCCGCCGCCCCGTCCGCGACCACCGTGCCGCTCGCCGGGTTGGCGGCCGCGCTCGCGTCGGCCGCGGCGAGCCGGCCGAAGCCCCGGCCGTCGACGAACGGAGAGGAGCCGGCGATGGCGAGAACCATGTCGGAGAGTGACGACCCGCATTTCCTCGCCGCCGACGAGACCCACCTCACCCGGCTCGTCTGCCCGGACTGCCGGGGCTCGCTGGCCGAGATCGACCTGCCCACGGTGACGTTCTACCGGTGTCACGTCGGACACCAGTGGTCACCGCAGACGCTCGCGGCCGCGCAGTCGGAGTCGACCGAGGCGTTGCTCTGGAGCGCGGTGGCCGCGCTGGAGGAGCAGGCCGCGCTGGGCCGTCACCTGGCCGGCGCGAACGGCGACGACGAACTGTCGGCCGATCACCACCGCTCGGCCGACCGGGCTACCCAGCTGGTCGCGTTGCTCCGCGGCCAGCTCACCGCCGTACCGGGTCCCCGCTAGTGCGACGCGGGCCCGCGTCCGGCGCGATCGGGCGTCACCACCGGCATCTCCGGGAGCGCGCCGGTCAGCGAGGTCGCCGACAGGATCCGCCGGAGCGCGTCCGACGGGTTCGCGACGCCGAGCTCGACGCCGTGGTCGGCGAGCGTCGACCGGGCCCGGAGCAGCGTGGCCAGCCCGCGGGCGTCGACGAAGCGGAGCGCGGCGCAGTCGAGCACCACCAGCCGGGCCGGGCTCGGCAGCAGCCAATCGACCGCGCTCAGCAGCAACGGGCCGCTCTGCAGGTCGAGCTCGCCGTCGAGCTCCAGGTGAGCACCGTTTCCGGACGTGCGGACCGTCACGGTGAACGGGGTGAACGCGTCGGAGAAGGAAGCTTCGGGCATCGGGATCTCCGGTCTGTCGCGGAGGCGCTGTGCCGGGCGGAGTTGCTGTGCCGAGCGGAGGCGCTGTGCCGGGCTGTTGGCCGAACCCATCGAACAGCGTACGCCTCCGGCGGGCGAGCCTCCAGGCAGCGATGACCGGTCCTCTGCGGGCCTGCCTGCGCCAGCACCTGCGGCCCACCGCGGACGCCGGGGCCGAGGCCCGTCACCTGGTGCAGGACGCCTGCGTGGCCTGGCACCTGCCGGACGTCAGCGCGGCCGCGGCCGTGGTCGTCACCGAGCTGGTCGACAACGCGGCCCGGCACGCGGGCACCGACCTGATCGTGACGATCGCCTATCGCGGTGCGTACCTGCACCTGTCGGTGGAGGACCGATCGCCGGACCTGCCTCGCCTGGGCCGGGGGTCCCCGGGGTTCGCGGCCGACCGGGGGCGGGGCCTGCTGCTGGTGGACTCGTTCGCCTGCGGGTGGGGCGTGGTGACCGCGCCGGACGGCAAGACGGTCTGGGCGAGTCTGTCGGCCCGCTGAGTCAGTCTTCCTTCGGTGGCGCGAAGCGCCGTTCGAGGTCGGCGGCCGGCATCGGGCACCCGAACAGGTAGCCCTGGCCGAGGCGGTAGCCGGCCCGGCGGAGCCAGGCCGCCTGCACCCGGGTCTCGATGCCTTCGGCCACGGCCTCGATGCCGAAGTCGTTGACGAACCCGATCAGGTTCCGGGTGATGATCGCGCCCGCTCCGTCCGCGGTCGGTCCGCTCACGAAGGACTTGTCGACCTTGAGGACGTCGACCGGGCAGTCGATGAGCAGGCTGAGCGACGAGTGCCCGGTGCCGAAGTCGTCCAGCGCGACCTTGAGGCCCAGCTTCCGGAGCGCGGTCAGCTGCGGGATCGCCACGTCGGTGCTGAACACCGCGGTCTCGGTGACCTCGAGAACGAGCGCCCGCGCGTCCACCGTGGTCTCCCGGACGACCTTCTCGACCCGCTCGACGAAGTCCGGCTGGGCCAGCTGCCGGGCCGACACGTTGATGCTGATCTTGGTCGGGGCGCGGTCGCCGTAGCGGACCTGCCAGGCGGCGGCGTGCCGGCAGGCGTGCTCGAGCACCCAGTAGCCGAGCTCGACGATCACCCCGTTGCGCTCGGCCAGCGGCACGAAGACGTCCGGGGAGACCAGCCCGCGCTCCGGGTGCTGCCAGCGCACGAGCACCTCGGCGCCGACCGTCGCCTCGGTCCGCAGGTCGACGATCGGCTGGAACAGCACGAGCATCTCCTCCTGGGCCAGCGCGCGGCGCAGGTCGGCGGACAGGTGGGCGGTCTCGTCGGCGGCCCGGTCGAGCGCCGGGTCGAACCAGTGCCGACGGCCGCCGCCCGCGGCCTTGGCCGCGTACATGGCGACGTCGGCGCGGCGCAGCAGCTCGGGCGGGTCGTCGCCGGTGCGGCTGGTCGCGAGGCCGATGCTGGTGCCGCTCAGCACGGTCTGCTCGGCGACCTCGACCGGTTCGCGCGTCGCCGCCAGCACCCGCGCGACCAGCGCCTCGACGTCCGGGGCGCCGTCGGCGTCCTCGGGCACGGCGATCGCGAACTCGTCTCCGCCGAGCCGGGCGACCAGGCCGTGCCCGCCGACGACGTCGGTCAGCCGGGTGCTGAGCACGGTCAGCAGCGCGTCGCCGACGCTGTGCCCGAGCCGGTCGTTGACGGTCTTGAAGTCGTCGACGTCGAGCAGGACCAGGTGGAACCGGCGCTGCGCGGCCAGCAGCCCGTCGAGGTGACGCTCGAGCAGGGCGCGGTTGGCGATCCCGGTGAGCCCGTCGTGGGTGGCCTGGTACTCGACGGTGGCCAGCAGCCGGTTGTTGTCGCGGAGCGCGAGCACCTGGCGGGCGACCACGACCAGGGTAAGCGTCACGGTGACGACCTGCATGATCGTCGTCTCGACCGGGTCGGTGGTGCCGGTGGCCAGCAGCACCGCGGCGGCGGCGGCGACGGCCAGGTAGGGGAGCAGGCTGACGCGGGGGGAGGGCCGCCGCGGGGCCGCCGCGAGCGGATCCGCCTGTCTTTGACGCACGGCGGCGAGGTGGATGCCGAACGCGGCCACCGGGGCCGCCACCATGCTGGTCGACAGGTAGGGCCGGGAGATCAGCAGCGGGGCCAGCGCGCCGACCACCGCGCTGATCGCGGTGCCGGCGGCCAGCGCGTGCAGGGCCCGCCGGTCGAGGCAGCCCGCGCCCGCGAACGCCACCTTGACGAACGTCGCCACCGACAGCCAGGTGAGCACGAGGATCGCCAGCATCGCGCCGCCGGAGCCGGTCTCGGTCGCCCAGTCGTCGTGGTTGCGGATCGAGAAGTGCCAGACCAGCGCGGCCACCGTGACCAGCACCATGCAGGCGTCGAGGCCGAACCGGATCCAGTCGGCCCGGGTCCGCTGCCAGGGCGGCAGCCGCAGCAGCGCCCACAGGGCCAGCCCGAGCACGGCCAGGTAGAGCGCGAGCGTGATCGGCCCGAGGCGCTGTGAGGGGGTGCCGGACCCGAGCGCGTCGACGGCGTTGGACAGCGTCGCGGCCGTGAACAGCCCGCAGGCGAGCGTGAGCTGACGCCAGAACCGCCTGGTCGCGGCGTCGAGCGTGGGGTGATCGGCGAGTCGCCAGCAGGCGTAGCCGGCGAGCAGCGTGGTGACCGGGAGTGCGATCCAGCCGGCCAGGGGCCGCGTCCAGACGTGGAACAGCCCGGTCGTCACCCAGGCCACGTTGACCGCGACGAGCACGCCGGCCGCGCGCAGCGGCCAGCGCCCGTCGGGCGGATGCTCCACGTCGGGCACGAACCCCTCCTCGCGCTGGTGGCAGCGTCCGTGACGCTAGTGGACGCTCGGTGGTCGCGGGGGCCGATGGACGCAGGAGAATGGACGGGCCGAAGAGGGTCAGACCCTTCGGGGGAGGCGCAACCATTGGGCTGGTGGGCGGTTCGCACCCGGGGGCGCCGGTCGTGGGCGCTCAGTTCCACGGCACCTGGGAGATGTACTGGAACGGCACCGCGCCGAACGCGATGTTCACCAAGCACCTGGACACGCTGGCCGCGCAGGGCGTCCAGATGATCCGCACCGACGTCGGCTGGTCGTCGGGCCAGCTCACGAACGTCGCGCCGGACGCGAACCAGTGGTACCACAAGCCCTGGCTGACGTTCCTGGCCCGCACGTACGGCGCGCAGCTGGCCGCGATCGAGGTCTGGAACGAGCCGAACCTGGCCGAGTTCTGCGGCATCGCCGACGCCCACCAGCGGGCGGTCAAGTACGTGCCGATCCTCCAGGCGTCGTACGCGGCGATCAAGGCCGGCCGGGCCTCGCTGCCGGTGATCTTCGCCGGGCCGAGCCAGACCGACGACGGCTTCATCCGCGACTGCTACGACCTCGGGGTCAAGGGCTCCTTCATGCCGGCGATCATCTCGCTGATGGCCGCCCGCGGCGACGGCGCGAAGCCGATCTGGTGGACCGAGTTCGGGTTCAGCGTCCACTCCAACGAGGGCATCCCGGCCGGCCAGGTCTGGCTGTTCGGCGTCCCCACAGCTACGGGCACCAGTACGGCTTCCGGATGATCGAGCCCGACGGCACGCCCAAGGCCCAGCTCAAGGCCCTGGGCGAGATCCGTCGTCAGTTCGGCGCGAAGCAGAAACTCTAACGGCGGTGCGGGTCCAGGGTCGTGGACCAGAGGACCGCGCCGGAGTTGTCGCGGAGGTTCACGGTGAGCTTCCGCGTGTCGGCGGCGATCTTCACCTCGCCGAAGAACTGGAACTCGGTGCTCGGCGCGGCGTTGGCGACGGTCGGGGCCTTGACGAAGACCTGCTGGGCGCCGAACGTCGTGTCGACCGCGCTGGCCGGGAACGCCCCGGCGTGCAGCGGGCCGGACGTGAACTGCCAGAACGGGTTGAAGTCGGAATACGCCGCGCGAGCCGGGTCGAAGTAGTGCGCGGCCGTGTAGTGCACGTCGGTCGTGAGCCAGACGACGTTGCGGATGTCGTGCCGCTTGAGGAACGTCAGGATGTCGGCGAACTGGATCTCCCGGCCGAGCGGCTTGCCGTTGTCACCCTGGGCGATCGCCTCGAAGTTGGCCTGCCCCTGGGTGGTGTCGGTGACCACCTCGGTCAGCGGCATGTCGTTCGAGATGACCTTCCAGGTCGCCGTCGACGCGGCCAGCTCCCGCTTGAGCCACTCGGCCTGCCTGCGGCCGAGGATCCCGCCGTCGTTGGCCGCCTGCTTGTTCGCCGAGTTCGCGTCCCGGTACCAGCGAGCGTCGAGCACGAAGACGTCGAGCAGCGGGCCCTGGTGCAGCACGCGGTAGATCCGGCCCTCGTCGTCGTACTTCGGCGAGATCGGCATGTACTCGTGCCAGGCCTGCCTGGCCCGCCCCTTGAGGACGTCGACCCGCTTCTCGGTGTACGCCTCGTCGGTCAGGATCTCGCCCGGGTACCAGTTGTTGTGCGTCTCGTGATCGTCCCACTGGGTGATCAGTGCGACGTCGGCGTAGAACGCGCGCAGGGCGTCGTCCAAGAGGTTGTATTTGTAGTTGCCGCGGTACTCGGCGAGCGTCTCCGCGACCTTCGCCTTCTCGGGCGTGGTGACGTTGTGCCAGAGGCTGCCGTCCGGCAGCGCCTGGGTCTCCTTGATCGGCCCGTCGCTGTAGATGTTGTCGCCGTTGTGGACGAAGAAGTCGGGCTCGAGGGCGCGCATCGCGGAGAAGATGCGGTAGCCACCGCGGGCCTTGTCGATGCCCCAGCCCTGGCCGGCGAGGTCGCCGGACCACAGGAAGCTGATGTCCCGCGGCCGGGCCGGAGCGGTGCGGAAGTGGCCGACCAGCGGCGCGCTCGCGACCGAGTCGTCGACCGCGGTGACGCGGTAGTAGATGTCCTGGCCGGAGGGCAGGCCGTGGAGCACGGTCTTGCCGGTGAAGTCGGCCGATCGGCCGAGCGCGGCGCCGGAGATGCGCCGGGCGCGCCGGAACGACGGATCGCCGGCGATCTCGACGACCATCCGCGAGGCGCGGTCGGCGCGCGTCCAGATCGTGGCCGAGGACGCGGTGACGTCGCCGGCCTGGAGACCGTGGGTCAGCGTCGGCCGGGAGGAGTGGACCAGCGCGGCCGCGCGACGGGGGAACCCGAGAACCGGGATCGCGGCCAGCGCCGCACCGCCGAGGAGGACCGAACGCCGGGGGAGAGCATTCTCGAGGGGAGACACCGGACCTTCGTACCGATCCGGGGCGAACGTTGTATGGCTCCACTATGTCGTCTTCAGGACATTCGCGGGACGGTCTCGGCCAGGATCGACCAGGTCTCCCGGTCGTCGTCGGTGTCGCCGTGGGGGTCGCGGAAGCGGGCCGTGCAGACCGCGATCTCGGCGAGGTCCCAGCGCAGGCGGTAGAGGTCGAGCAGTTCCGGGCGGAGGACCGTGCCGGTGGCCGCGGCGTACGCGGGGTGCAGCGGTTCGAGGTTCCACAGGTCGCGCTCGGGCGGGGCGGCGAGCGCGGTGTCCCAGTCGATGAGCAGCCACTGGTCGGTGCGCATCGTGTTGCCGGGGTGGGGTTCGCCGTGGGTGAGCACGGTCCCCGCGTCCCGGGCCGGCTCGACGAGCGCGTCGTAGCGGGCGAAGGCGCGCCGGATCCCGTCCGCATGGGTCGTGAGCAGGTCGGCGCTCGCGCGCGCGTACGGGCCGGCGTCCGGATCGATCGGCGCGGTCACCGCGTCGCGGAACGGGATCGCGAAGTCGTCGGTGCGCGCGAGCGCGCGGACCTCGGGCGGGGCGCGGTGGACCTGCACCAGCAGGTCGAGCACCGCGTCGCGGTGCGCCGGGGTGAACGGGCCCCAGTCGAAGCGCTCGCCGTCGACGAACGGGTAGACCGCGACCGCGAACGGGTCCCCGGCCCGGGTCAGTGGCCCGCCGTCGGACGACGGCTGCGGCGCGACGACGAAGTCCCGCCCGGCGGCGCGCAGCGCCCGCGCGGCCGAGAGCGCCGCCCGCAGGCGGTCGTAGGCCAGGTCGAGCGGCTCGCCGGTCCGCATCCGGCGGGTGCGGAGGTCGTCGACCGTGACGAAGAGTCGGACGCCGTCGGCGCCGGCCGCTTCCCAGTGGTGGCTGCCGAAGCCGACCGGGCGGTAGGCCAGGGTGACCGGGGTGACGCCCCAGCCGGTGCGGAGGGCCGCGCGCAGCGTGGGCTCGGACAGATCACGGGGCGGGGTGAGCATGGGACGACGCTAGGGTCAGGGCGTGGACTTGGCCGGTCGGTTCAGTCCTCGATGACGTCCAGGCCCTGTTCCCGTAGGCGGGCCAGGCTGTCGAGCATCCCCTTCAGCACCTCGGGTGAGTGGCCCTCCCACTCCTCCAGCTCACGCACCACCCGCAGCGGATCGCGGGTCCGGTACGACTGCGTCGGGTTGCCCGGGAAGCGCTTGTTGGTCACGTTCGGGTCGTCCTCGAACGGGCCGAGCGGCTCGACGACGTAGATGTGCCCGCGCTCGCCGGTCCCGGCCAGCGCGCTGGCCAGCTCCGCTCCCCAGGCCGCGGTCTCCACCACGGCGGTGAAGTAGATGTTGTTGGAGATCCGGCCGTCCTGGAAGTTCGAGCCGTACCCGGGCACGAGCTCCGCGCCGGGCTCCAGCACGGCCTTGGTGCCGTGGTAGAACGGCCCATCGACGTGGGCGTAGTGGTCGTACGTGACCGGCGAATACGTGGACACGGGGTGAGAGCGTACCGCCCATGGACTGCTACGCCTGCGCGCACAACGCCGGGTTCGACTCGTTGCCGCCCCGGGAACTGATCGCCGCGGACGAGTGGTGGCGGGTGGCCCACGACTTCTCCGGCGCGCTGCTCGGCTGGCTGGTGCTGGTGCCGCGGCGTCACGTCACGTCGATCGGCGCGCTGACCGACGACGAGGCCCGCACGCTCGGGACGTGGCAGGTGCGGCTGTCGCGGGCGTTGTCCGAGGTCACCGGGTGCGAGAAGACGTACGTGATGCAGTTCGCGGAGAAGCCGGGGTTCGCACACGTGCACTTCCACGTCGTTCCGCGCCGGCCGGACCTGCCGCCGGACCGGCGCGGGCCGGCGGTGTTGCGGTACGCCGACCCGGCGGCGAACGCGCCGCTCACCGACGTCCAGCGCGACGACTGCGCGCTCGCCGTCCGGGCCGCGCTCGGGGTGGCGGGACCCGGTCAGTGGCGGGTCGGGCGGTAGACGAGCTCCTGCGTCCGGCCGTCCAGCGTGCGCTGTTCGAGCAGCTCCAGGTCGAAGTCGTCCCACCCGCCGAACACCGGATCCACTCCGGACGCCCCGGTGATCACCGGGAACACCGTCACCTGGATGCGATCGACCAGACCGGCCGCCACCAGCGCCCGGTTCATCGCCAGGCTGCCGTGCGACCGCAGCGGAACCGGCGACTCCTCCTTGAGCCGGGCGACGACCTCGACCGCGTCGCCGGGCGCGACGGTCGCGTCCGGCCAGTCGAGCGGACCCTCCAGGGTGCTCGACACGACGGTCGCCGGCAGGTTCCGCATCCGGGTGACCCACGGGTCGCGGACGTCGGAGTCCTCGGTGCTCTCGGCCAGCATCTGCGCGAACGCCCGGTAGGTGGTGGCGCCGAGCACGATCCGCTGCTCCGGCTCGTACTGCGCGAGCCGGTGGGCCAGCAGCTCGGGGCCCTGCTTGCCCCAGTAGCCGGTCCAGTCCCCGGTGGCGGCGCCGAAGCCGTCGAGGCTGGTGAAGACGTCGAACGTGTAGGTGGTGGTCATGTCGGCCTCCTTGTCGGTCTCTTCATTACCCCTACGAAGAGACCGGGCCGACTACGACACCGGAGCCGTACTCCAGGTCGACGGGTCGCTCAGCGTGCCCACCGGCCGGGCGCTCGCGGTGACCCGTCGGCACTCGGCCCGGTTCGCCGCCTTGGCCGCCGGGGTGTCGGCCGCCGACGAACACTGCACCCCGAGTTCCTGGCCGGTCCCCAGCGGGATCTGCCACAGGACGGTGTCGGCGAGCACTTCTTCCCGCGCCGGAACCCCGTCGAGCGTCGTGTTCGGCCGGAGCCGGGCGTTCGCGGTGCCCAGCGAGACCAGGACCGACGGCCGTTCACCGAACACCTTCCCGAACTCGACGACCGCGCTCTGCCCGCGGTCGGGCTGGGAGCCGGTCGTCCGGCGAGTGTCGACGCCTGCGGTACGCAGGGCGCGCATCCCGGCCGGGTGGCTGATCGTCATCGGCATCGCGAACGGCGTCGGCCGGTCGAGGCGGACCGATCGGGCTATCCGGGCGGCGACGCCCTGCGGATCGTCGACGCCCTGCACCCTGACCTGCGCGTACGCGCCTTCCGCCCACTCCCAGCGCAGGACGCCGGCCCCGGCCAGCGCGGTTTTTCGTCCTCCGGGGCTCGCGACCGGCCACCACCGGCCGGGTCGCCCGTCGACGTCCGGCCCGGCGACGCCCTGGCCGATCAGGTCGCCCCAGGCCGGGAAACCCCCCTTGCGGGGAAGGACGTACACCTCGAAGCCCTGCTTGCCGTCGGCCGAGCCGCCGTCCACGAACTCGGCGGTGACCGCGGCGTTGCGCAGCTGCTCGGTGAACCCGTCCGGGAGCCAGTCGACCCGCAGCCGGGGCCGGAGCGGATCGAAGTAGGCCGGGGCGGGGGCGAGGGGCGGCGCGGGGCGAGGCGGGTCGGGGCGGAGCAGCGTCACCAGCCCGAGCGTCAGGATCAGCACGACGGCGGCCGCGGCCGCGGCGGTCAGCCACCGTCCACGCCGGCGCTGCCGGAGCGCGGTGGCGATGGCCTCGTCGACGTCGACGGACGAGGTCGGCGCCGGTTCGGTCGCGAGCAGGGCGAGCATCGACCGGGTTCGTGCTTCGTTCATCGTTCGCCTCCCGGGCGTACGGAGGCGGGTTCGTCGTCCGGAAGTGCCCGGCGCAGCGCGGCGAGGGCCCGGGAGGTGTGGCTCTTGACGGTTCCGGCCGAGCAGCCGAGGGCGTCCGCCGTCTGCTCGACCGACAGGTCGGAGTAGTACCGCAGTACGAGCACCGCGCGCTGCCGTGCCGGCAGCGCGGCGAGCGCCGTGCGCACGGCCACCGCCGAGGCGGCGTCCGGGTCGACGGTCGCGGTCGTGTCGACCGCCGAGTCGACCAGCACCACCCGGCGGGCCCAGCCGGTCCGTCGCTCGCTGAGGAACACGCGGACGAGTACCGCGCGGGCGTAGGCGTCGCGGTCGGTGGCGGCCGCGACGCGCTCCCAGCGGAGATAGAGCCGGACCATCGTGCTCTGCACCAGGTCGTCGGCGCGGTGCCAGTCCTGGCTTAGGAGGTGGGCCAGCCGCCGCAGCATCGGCAGGCGTTCCGCGATGTACGCGCGGTAGGCCTGGTCCGGTTCGTCGGTCACCCGTGGCCCTTCGTCGACGGAAGCAACTTCTCCCCTCAGAGGGCGTCGGGTGCCGGTTCGGTTGTCACGTTTTTCCGACGGGTTCCCGCTCGCCGAGGAAGGCGTCGAGGAGCGCGAACAGCGTGGTGATCGCGTGCCGGTCCTGGCCGGGGGCCAGGTCGGCGGTCCAGCCTTCGGGGAGCGCGAGGTGCAGGACCTTCCCCGGCCAGGCGTGGTCGCAGTCGCGCCCGCGCCGGGCGGTGAGCCAGTCGTCCCAGCCGGCCAGGACGCGGTGGCCGGAGTGGGCGTCGTAGCCGAGGAGGAACGCGGTGACGGTGAAGTACGTGACGCGCCCGACGAACATCCCGGGCCGCTTCCCGACCTCGGCGAGGTACGCGCGGTCGCTCATGTCGACGAGACTAGGGCCCGTGGAGTACCTGTCCCGAGTGCCCCGGCCGCCGTTGAACGCGCTGATCGACGACCTCTACTACCTCGACGGCTCGCCGCCGTACGCGCGGCTGATGCTGCCGCCGATGCCGGCCGCGTTGCTCATCGTCAACCTCGGCGCGCCGTTCCGGATCCGGGCCGGCACCGAGGACGAGGCCGCCGAGTACGCCGACGGGTGCGTCATCACCACCCCCACCCGGGCGGTGGACTTCGGCTACCCGGCGCGGACCCGGTCCGTCGGCGTGCACGTCAGGCCGTGGGGGCTGGCGCCGCTCCTGCCGCTGCCCGCGGCCGAGCTGCGCGACCGGCCGGTGACGCTCGAGCAGGTGTGGGGCCGTCCGGCCGTGGCCGCGCTGCGCGACCGCCTGGCCGAGGCGGACGGGCCGTCCGCGATGCTCACCGTGCTCGAGGACGAGCTGAGACGCCGGCTGCACCGCACCGACGGCCTCGGGCTGGTCGGCCACGCGAGCCGGGTCATCGCGGCCACGAGCGGCTCGGTGGCGATCGGCGACCTGACCACGGCCGCCGGGGTCAGCAGCACCCACCTGGCCCAGCGGTTCAAGGAGCTCGTCGGCGTGACGCCGAAGCGGCTGGCCCGCACCTACCGCTTCGCCGCCGCCGTGTTCGCGCTCGATCCGGCCGGGCCGGTCGACTGGGGCGCGCTGGCCGGCGCCGCCGGGTACTTCGACCAGGCCCACTTCGGACACGAGTTCCGCGACTTCACCGGGCTCACGCCGACCCGGTACGTCGAGGTCCGGCGGCGGTTCCTCCGCGAGCACCCCGGCCACGTCTTCGACGGCTGGCCGCTGCCGGTCGATTGATTTCCTACAAGAGCGCCGTCACCCGGCCCGCTAGTTTCGGGGCATCCCCGAAACGAAGGAGAGCTCCGTGGGCACGGTGGTCCTGTACGGCTCGGTGTCGGTCGACGGCTTCATCGCCGACGAGGACGACCAGCCCGGCCCGTTGTTCGACTGGCTGTCCCGCGGCACGATTCCCCTGGACGACAGCGGCTACGTGACCGTGTCGCAGGCCTCCTACGACTACGTCCGGCCGTACTGGGACGGGATCGGCGTGACGATCACCGGCCGGCACGTCTTCGACCTCACCGACGGCTGGGACGGCAAGCCGCCGAGCGGCATCGACCACGTGGTCGTCGTGACCCACCGGCCGGCTCCCGAGGGCTGGAATCCGGAAGCGCCGTTCCACTTCGTCGACGGCGTCGAGGCGGCGGTCGCCCTGGCCCAGGAGCTCGCCGGGGACCGGCTGGTCGAGATCGCGGCCGGAGACGTCGGTGGCCAGGCGCTGGCCGCGGGCCTGGTCGACGAGGTGCGCATGGACGTCGCGCCGGTCGTGTTCGGCTCCGGCAAGCGCTTCTTCGGCGCGGTCGACGCCCAGCACCTGCTGGACGACCCGGACGTGGCGATCCCGGCCGACCGCGTGCTGCACCTGCGCTACCGCGTGCGCCGCTGATCAGTCCCGGCCGAGGACCGCCGAGAGCAGGCCCGGGAAGCGCTTCTCCAGATCCTCGCGCCGGACCGTGATCGTGCGGCCCCGGCCCTCGACCACGGTCCTGGTCAGGCCGGCTTCGCGGAGCATCCGGAAGTGGTGGGAGACGGTCGGCGGCGTGATGTCGAGGTCGGCGCACCACGTGTTCGCGCTGCAGTCGAACGGCTCCGGGCCCCGGTACATCGCGGTCATCATCGTCCGCCGGGCCGGGTCGGCCAGCGCGCCCAGGATCGCGGTCAGGTCGAGGTCGTCCACCGACGGCTCCGGCAGCGTCCGAGACATGCACCCTCCGCTAAGACTTTGACGTCCGTCGAAGTCCAGCCTAGCGTAGCCCCCATGATTCGACCGTCATCGAATTCCGGGCTGACGCTGCGGCTCGCCCTGCTGGCCGTCGGCACGTTCGTCCTCGGCATGGACGGGTTCGTGCTCGCCGGCCTGCTGCCCGACGTCGCCCGGGATCTGGACGTCAGCGTGGCCCAGGCGGGTCAGCTGACCACGGCCTTCGCCGTCACCTACGCGATCGGGTCACCGGTGATAGCGACCGCGACCGGTCGCCTCGACCGGCGCATCGTGCTGGGCGCCGGGATGGCGGTCTTCCTGGTCGGGATGGCCGCGCAAGCGGCCGGGCCGAACTATCCGGTCGTGCTGGCCGGGCGGATCCTCTCCGGCCTCGGGGCGGCCGGTTTCCAGGCGAACGCGTTCGCGGTCGCCGGCGTGCTGTCGCCGCCGGAACGGCGGGCCCGGTCGCTGGCGGTCGTGGGCGCCGGGGCGAGCCTGGCGACGGTGGCCGGGGTGCCGTTCGGGGTGCTCGTCGGGCAGCAGGTCGGCTGGCGGGCGGCGATGTGGGTGATCGCCGGGCTGGCCGCGGTGGCGGCGCTGCTGACCGCGCTGCTCCCGGCCGTGCGGTTGCCGTCGGCGACGCTGGGCGAGCGGGTCCGGTTGCTGGCCACCCCGGCGATGCTGTTTCTGCTGCTCGGTACCTCGCTGCAGCTGGTGCCGCAGTTCATGGTGATCAGCTACGTCGCGCCGATCCTGGGAGCGTCGGGCTCGTCGGTGGTGGTGGCGCTGGTCGTGTTCGGGGTGGCGTTCTTCGCCGGGAACCGGGTGGTGGGGGCGCTGGCCGATCGGTGGGGCGGGTTGCGGGTGATCGCGGCCGGGTTGAGCGTGACCGCGTTGTCGACGGTCGGGCTGTGGGCGGCCCGGCCGCACCTGGCCGCGGCGATGGTCGCGCTGGTGGCGCTGGGGCTGGTCGGGTCGTGGCAGGTCACCCCGCAGCAGACCCGGGTGTTCGCGGCCGGTGGGCCGGCCGCGACCGTGGCGCTGGGGCTGAACGGGTCGATGATCTACGTCGGGAGTGGGGTCGGGGCGGCGCTGGGCGGGGGAGTCGTGGCGTCGGCCGGCGTGTCGTGGGTGCCGCTGGTGGCGGCCGCCGTCGCCGTGCTCGCGCTCATGTTCACCCTGGTGACGGCCCCGGAGCGGCAGCCCGCGCTCGCGTCAGCCTGACCGTTCGAGCGCGTGTTTCCGGGCCGCGGCGGCCTGCTGCTCGTCGTCGGCCGCCTGGGCTGCCGCCTGCGCGGCGCTGAGGCGCTCGTCCGCGTCGCGGACGCGCTGCAACCTCGCATGCACCTCCGCGCGCGAGAAGCGCGCTGCCGCGTGCTCCCGCGCGATCCGCGTCTCGATCTCCGGCCCGCGTTCGTCACCGCCGCCCGGGCCGACGCTGCCGCCCGGGCCGCCTCGCGAAACGCCGGACCGCCTCCGCGTACTCGCTCATCCGAACATCCCTGCCCTCGGGCCCGGTCTCCGGGCGTCGGCGACCATCCGGATGATCCCGCCCCCGACGTCCCTCCCCGTAGCCTCGGGCCCGGGGGAGGCGATGATGCTGAGCGATCATCAACGGCTGGTACTCCGTGCGTGGTACCGCGCGCGTTTTCGCGTGCCGGCGACCCATTCCACGCCCAACTTCGCCGACGTGTCCGCGGCGCTGGAGCGATTGCTGGACGCCGGTCGCGCCCGGATGGACGGCGACACTCTCGTCGTCGACAGCGACGCCGTCTCCGACATCCCTCCGCCCGGCACCTACGGCGAACCCGGTCGTTGGCGCGCGGGCGAGCTCCTTCCCCGAGCCTTCGTCGACGTACCCGGGCTGGCGGCGATCGACGAACAGGTCGCCCGGGCGGTGCTCTCGCCGGTGCAGGCCGAGCAGGTCATCGCCGACCTTCTCGATCTGAATCCCGAGGCGACCCGCCGACTCTCGCGCGAGACCCGCCAGGCGCTGCCGCGCCCGACCCGGCTGGCCACGCCACCGGCGCCGGACACCGTGCTGATCCGGGTGCCCGCCTCCGGGCCGGTCGGCTACCACACCGACGGCGCCGACGGGCTCATCGGGCGCACCCTGAACTTCGACGGCGTCAGCGGTGTGATCCTGCGGGCGACGCCGGCCGCCTTCGGCGACGCCATCGACCTGACCGTGCAATTCCCCCGAACGATCACGTTCGCCTGAATGAGCGACCGACCGGGAGTCCAGCACCGCCGCCGAGGGCCGCGGGTCACGCCCTCGGCGGCGCGAAACGTCACCCCGCGACCCACGGGCCGACGCCGGTGACCCGCTCCACCCGGTACCTCACGAGGTACCCCGGTCCCCGCGGCGCCGGGAACGTCGACGTCGGTGACATGTAGATCTTCGTCAGCCGGTCGAGCAGCTCCCACGCCTCGTCGCCGTGCTCGATCGACGCCCGGGCCTTCACCACCGCATACGGGTTGAGGAACGTGGCCGGGTCCCGCGGCGCGGTGAACGACAGCGTCACGCGCGGGTCGCGGTCGATGTTGCGCAGCTTGGCGTACCAGGACATGTGCCCGCTCACGACGTCGTCGCCGTCGAGGCCGATCCAGATGACGCTGACCTGCGGACTGCCGTCGGCGTTGATCGTCGCGAGGTGGGTCAGCGGCCCGGACTCGATCAGGCCGCGCAATTCGGGCGGGAGAGCGCTCATGCGCTCAGCGTAAATTCACGGTATGACGATCCTGTCACTACCCGACGGCCGCTCCCTCGAGTACCTCGTCGACGGTCCCGCGGACGGCCTCCCGCTCGTGCTCCACAACGGCACGCCCTCGGCCGCCTCCCTCTACCCGCCGATCGTCACGGCCGCCGCCCGGCACGGCCTGCGCGTCGTGACGACGAGCCGCCCCGGCTACGCCGGGTCCACGCCCCAGCCCGGCCGCACGGTCGCGTCGGTCGCCGCCGACGTGACCGCGCTGCTCGACGCGCTCGGCGCCGACCGCTTCCTGACCGTCGGCTGGTCCGGCGGCGGTCCGCACGCGCTGGCCTGCGCGACGCTCCTGCCCGGACGCTGCGCGGCCGCCGCGACGATCGCCGGCGTCGCACCGTACGACGCCGAGGGCCTGGACTGGTCGGCCGGCATGGGCGCGGAGAACGTCGAGGAGTTCGGGGCGGCCGTCGCCGGACCCGAGCCCCTGTCCGCCTACCTCGAGTCCCAGGTGCCCGCGCTGGCCGGCGTCCGCGGCGACCAGGTCGCGGCCGCGCTCGGCGACCTGGTCAGCGAGGTCGACACGAACGCCCTCACCGACGCGTTCGCCGACTACACGGCGGGCATGTTCCGCGCCGCGGTGTCGAGCGGCATCGCCGGCTGGCGCGACGACGACCTCGCGTTCGTCCGGGACTGGGGCTTCGACCTGGCGGACGTCGAGACGCCGGTCGCGATCTGGCAGGGCGCCCAGGACCGGATGGTCCCGTTCGACCACGGCCGCTGGCTCGCCGCCCACGTCCCCGGCGCGACCGTCCACCTCGACGAGGCCGAGGGGCACCTCTCGCTGGTGATCACCGCGTTCGACGACATCGTGGCCGACCTGGCCACCCACCGATGACCCACCTCTGGTACGTCCCGAACGAGGCCGACGCCGGTCACCGCGGCGACGAGAAGACCGCGGACCACAACAGCCTCGACACGCTCACCGAGCACGCCCGGCTGATCGAGGACACCGGCTGGGACGGCGCGCTGATCGGCACCGGCTGGGGCCGGCCCGACACGTTCACGGTCGCCACCGCGCTGGCCGCCCGCACGACGACGTTCCGCCCGCTGATCGCGGTCCGGCCCGGCTACTGGCACCCGGCCCGGTTCGCGTCGGCCGCCGCGACGCTCGATCACCTCTCGGGCGGCCGGGTGCTCGTCAACGTCGTCTCCGGAGAAGACAGTCCGGCGGCCTACGGGGATCAACCGGTCGACCGGGCGGCGCGCTACGCGCGCACGGGCGAGTTCCTCCGGATCGTGCGGAAGCTCTGGACCGAGGAGGACGTGACGGTGACCGGGGAGCACTACCGGGTCACCGGCTCCACCCTGGCCCAGCGTCCGGCCGCACCCCCGCCGTTCTTCTTCGGCGGCGCGTCCCCGGAGGCCGAGCGGGTCGCGGCGGCGGAGGCCGACGTGCAGCTGTTCTGGGGTGAGCCGCTCGACGACGTCCGCGACCGCATCGCCCGGCTGCGCCGCCTGTCCGACGAGGTCGGCCGCCGGCACGCCCCGCTGGAGTTCGGTCTCCGGGTCACGACGGTCGTCCGCGACACGTCCGACGAGGCCTGGGCCGACGCGCACGCGCGGGTCGACGCGATGGCCGCGGGCACCGTGGCCCGGGACAAGGACTGGCAGGCCGCCGTGGGCCAGCAGCGGCTGCTCGGCCTGGCCGAGCGCGGCGAGGTCCTCGACGGGAACCTCTACACCGCGCCCGGCCGCTACGGCGCCGCCGGCGCCGGCACGACCTGGCTGGTCGGCTCGGCCGACGAGGTCGCCCGGTCGCTGCGCCGCTACCAGGACCTGGGCATCCGGCACTTCATCCTGTCCGACACCCCGTACCGGCGCGAGGTGCGTCGCCAGGGCCGAAACCTGTTGCCGCTGCTCAGGCGTTCGTCAGCGGCAGCCCCGGCGGGTTGATCTCGGCCTTGGTCACCGACTCGTCGGTGAGGTTCCAGGCCGCCAGCAGCTTCTGGTACTGGCCGTTGTCGATCAGGTAGTTGATCGCCGCGGCGATCGGTTTGATCAGCCCGTTGTCCTTCTTCGTCGTCGCGCAGATCAACCCCTGCAGGGTTTCGCCGGCGCCGGAGAACTGGCCGGCGCTGCGGGTCGCGGTGGGGCTGCCCTTGGACTGCGTGGCCCGGTAGGCGACCGACGGGTTCGGCGCGAAGTACGCGTCGATCTTGCCGGACTTCAGCGCCAGCGCGACCGCGTTGTGGTCGGCGAACCGCTTCACGGTCAGCGTCTTGCCCTGGGCCTTCAGCTTGTTCTGCCACTCCAGCAGGATCTTCTCCTGGTTGGTGCCGGAGTCGACGGCGACGATCAGCCCGGCCAGGTTCTGGTACTTGCCGTCGAAGTTCCAGGTGCTCTTGGCCTGCACCTCGAACGCCAGGTTGTCCTTGCGGTAGCAGGCGAAGTCGTACTTCTCCTTGCGCTTCTCGGTGTCGGTGATGTTCGAGAAGCCCGCGGTGTTCTTCCCGCTGTCGATGCCGACGAACAGGTTGTCCCAGGTGGCGTTGGCCAGCTGCGGCTTCAGGCCGAGAACGGCGGCGACCAGGCGTCCGAGGTCGGGTTCGGAGCCGGTCGGCGTCTTCTGGTCCGAGCCGATGTAGCCGAGCGGCGGCGACCCGGACGGCAGGAACCCGAGGCCGATCGTGAACGTCCCGCCGTCCCGGATCGCCGCCGGGAGTTGGGCGCGGATCGCGTCGACCTGCGGCACGGACAGCGTGACCTCCTGGGCCGCTCCGTTGGAGAGCGCCCCGATGGCGACCTTGCCGGGGCCGACGTCTGCGGTTTCGGAGCCGGCGGTGCTGGAGCAGGCGGTCAGAACGGCGGCGGCGAGCACCGCGACGACGGCCAGGCGGCTGATTTTGGGCATGCGTCTCCTCAGGAACGACGTGGGCGCGCTTACAGGACCCGGCTCAGGAATTCCCGGGTGCGGGGATGACGGGGGGCGTCGAGCACCTCGGCCGGTGGGCCCTGCTCGACGATCCGTCCGTGGTCGAGCAGGACGACGACGTCGGCGACCTCGCGGGCGAACCCGATCTCGTGGGTGACGACGATCATCGTGGTGCCGGTCGCGGCGAGGTCCTTGATCACCGCGAGCACCTCGCCGACCAGCTCCGGGTCGAGCGCCGACGTCGGTTCGTCGAACAGCAGGACGCCCGGCCGCAGGGCCAGCGCCCGGGCGATCGCGACCCGCTGCTGCTGCCCGCCGGAGAGTTGGCGCGGGTAGGCGTCGGCCTTGTCGGAGAGGCCGACCCGGGCCAGCAGGTCGCGGGCCAGCGCGTCCGCCTCGGTCTTGGACAGCGCGCCGGTCGCGACCGGCGCGGAGGCGACGTTGTGCCGGACGGTCAGGTTCGGGAACAGGTTGAAGTTCTGGAACACGAACCCGATCCGGCGGCGCTGCCGCCGGATCTCCCTCTCCGGCAGCTCGCGCAGGCGGTCCCGGTGCCGGCCGTCGGGAATGCGGCGGACGCCGATCAGCTCGCCGTTCAGGCTGACGTGACCGACGTCGAGTTTCTCCAGGTGGTTGATCGCCCGGAGCAACGTGGACTTGCCCGACCCCGACGGCCCGAGGATGACCGCGACCTGACCGGGCTCGACGGTCAGATCGACGCCGTCGAGGACGTGGTGGGTGCCGTACCACTTGTGGGCGTCGACGATCTCGACACCGGCCGCGGTCATCGGGTGGCCCCGCGGGCGTAGAACCGCTCGACGTAGTACTGCACGATCGAGATGAGGCTGATCAGGATCAGGTACCAGACGGTCGCGACCATCAGCAGCGGGACGATGTCGCCGGGGTAGGTGCTGCCCAGCGACTCGACCGAGCCGAACAGGTCGAGCAGCGACACGTAGTAGACCAGCGACGTGCCCTTGACCAGCCCGATCAGCAGGTTCACGTAGGGCGGGACGATCGCGCGCAGGGCCTGCGGGAACACGATGCGCCGGAACTGGTAGTGGCGTGGGAGCCCGAGCGCCGACGCGGCCTCGTGCTGGCCCTGGTCGACCGAGAGGAAGCCGCCGCGGACCACCTCGGCGGCGAACGCGGACTCGTTCAGGCTGATGCCGACGATCGCGATCACGATGTCGGTGGCCAGTCGCTGCCCGTCGAAGCTGACCAGGGCCGGTCCGAACGGGACGCCGAGGCTGAGCGTCCGGTAGAGCGCGCCGACGTTGTAGAGGAGCAGCAGCAGCACGATCAGCGGGATCGAGCGGAACAGCCAGATGTAGGCCCAGCTCACGGCCTTGAGCACGGGGTTGCCCGACAGCCGCATCAGCGCCAGCACGATGCCGAAGGCCAGCGCGATCACCGCGCTCCAGGCCGAGACCTCGAGCGTGATCACCAGCCCGTCGAGGATGACCGGCCGGAAGAACCAGTAGCCGAAGCGGTCCCACTGGAAGAACTCGTTGGTGGCCAGCCCGTGCAGCACCTGCGCGACCACGACCAGCACGATCGCGGTGAGGACCCACCGGCCCGGCCGCCGGTACGGCAGCACGCGCTGCGCGGCCGGTGGCCGGGGATCGGCGGCGGCGGACGGATCGGCCACCGATGTGGACAGTATTTCGGGCATGGCGCCTGCTCTCCGGGCGTCGACTGAGGATTAGTCATAGCCAGGAGAGGTGATACCTGTCAATACCTACCGGATAACTAGGGTTAGTGTGCCAGTAGTTCCAGTGTGTCGATGACGCGGTTGGAGAAGCCCCACTCGTTGTCGTACCAGGCGACGACCTTGACGTGCCGTCCGTCCACCCGGGTGAGCGCGGAGTCGAAGATCGACGACGCCGGGTTGCCGGTGATGTCGGAGGAGACCAGCGCGTCCTCGGAGTACTCGAGGATCCCGGCGAGCGGGCCGGCCGCTGCGTTCCGATACGCCGCCAGCACCTCGTCGCGCGTGACGTCGGCGCGGACCACCGTGTTCAGCTCGACGATCGACCCGACCGGTACCGGCACCCGGATCGAGTCGCCGGACAGCTTGCCGTCCAGGCCCGGCAGCACGAGCCCGATCGCCTTCGCGGCTCCGGTCGTCGTCGGCACGATGTTGATCCCGGCCGCGCGGGCCCGGCGCGGGTCGCGGTGCGGGCCGTCCTGCAGGTTCTGCTCCTGTGTGTACGCGTGCACGGTGGTCATGAATCCGTGCTCGATACCGGCCAGGTCGTCGAGGACCTTGGCCAGCGGGGCGAGCGCGTTCGTCGTGCAGGAGGCGTTCGAGATGATCGTGTGCGCGGTCGGGTCGTACGCGTCGGTGTTCACGCCGTAGGCCAGCGTCACGTCGGCGCCGTCGGAGGGGGCGCCGACCAGCACGCGCCTGGCTCCGGCGTCCAGGTGGGCGCGGGCCGCCTTCGCGGACGTGAACCGGCCGGTGGCCTCGAGGACCACGTCGACCTGTAGGTCCTTCCAGGGGAGAAGGGCCGGGTCGCGCTCGGCCAGGACCGTGATGCGGCGGCCGTCGACGACGAGGGCGTCGCCCTCGGCCTCGACCGGCCGGCCCAGCCGGCCCGCGGTCGAGTCGAAGGCGAGCAGCCGCGCCAGCGCGGCCGGTTCGGTCAGATCGTTCACGGCGACGACGTCGAGCTTGCTGTCGCGCTCCAGCAGGGCGCGGAGGACGTTGCGGCCGATCCGCCCGAATCCGTTGATCGCGATTTTCGTCATGGCACCAGCGTCGGTGGTTCGGGGTTCGCCCGGCAGTGGCGAGAGCGCCACGGTTCGAAAGGATCTCGCCTGGGGTCTGTTCCGTGACTCGGTGACCGGCGCGGTGGGATGCGGATACGGCTCGTGGGAGCCGCGCCTGAGCGGCGGCGGCACCCGCCGCTGGGCCCGGGGGCTCCACGTGTCCGGGGCGTTCAGATCGCTGCGGTCGCGGGTGAGGCGCCCCGGGAACGCCCTGAGCGGGTGGTCGCGGAGGAGGCTCGTGGGCCTCTGTCGACGGACCGCGCTGCGGCGCCGCGGACTCGCGGCGACGGTTCCGGAGCGCTCTGACCAGGTAGCGCGGCCAGCGCCGCACGAACCCGGTGCGGCGAGGTCATCGAGCATCTCGATCACCAGCGTCCACGTCGGCCGGTGACCTTCCGCGTCCGGAACAACCGGCCCCGCCACCGGACCGCACCGGGCGCTCGGCGGCGGTTCCGGCCGGCGGGCGGGGGCTACGTCTTGAAGGTGCGGCGGTATTCGCTGGGGGTGGTGCCGAGGATCTGGCGGAAGTGCAGGCGGAGGTTGGTGCCGGTTCCGAGGCCGACGTCGGCGGCGATCTGCTCGATGCCCCGCTCCGAGCGTTCGAGCAGCTCACGAGCGAGATCGACGCGAGCGCGCAGCACCCACTGCATCGGCGTGTACCCGGTCTCCTCGAGGAACCGGCGGGAGAACGTGCGAGCCGACACCTTCGCGTTCGCGGCCAGCCGATCCAGCGTGAGGTCGTCACCCAGGTGGTGCAGCGCCCACTCGCGGGTCGCCGCGAACTGCTCCCCGCGCGCCTGGGGCACCGACCGCGGCACGTACTGGGCCTGGCCACCGCTGCGGTAGGGCGCCGCGACCAGCCGCCGGGCCGTGTGGTTGGACGCGGCGACCCCGAGGTCGCTGCGCAGCACGTGCAGGCACAGGTCGATCCCGGAAGCGGCTCCGGCCGACGTCAGCACGGTCTTCTCGTCGACGAACAGCACGTTCTCGTCGACTTTGATCCGTGGGTACTTCGTGGCCAGCGCCCGGGTGTAGTGCCAGTGGGTCGTCGCGCGCCTACCGTCGAGCAGGCCGGTCGCGGCGAGCGCGAACGCGCCGGTGGAGATCGCGGCCAGCCGGGCCCCGCGGTCGTGGGCCGCCCGGAGCGCGTCGAGCACGGAAGCCGGCGGGACCTCCTGGTCGGGCCGCCGGTAACCGGGGACGAAGACGATGTCGGCCCAGGTCAGCGCCTCCAGGCCGTGGGCCACGTGGTACGAGAGCCCGTCGCCGCCGGTGATTGGCCCCGGCCGGACGCCGCAGACCCGGACCTCGTACGGCATGCTCGGCCGGGTCGAGAACACCTGCGCCGGGATGCCGACGTCGAGCGGCTTCGCGCCGTCGAGCACGAGCACCGCGACCCGGCGGTGGCGAGAGGCGGACACCAGCCCACCCTACGAGCGCCCTCGCCCGACGCTCAGGACGGGCGGCGGCGGCTGACGTGCGACTTCTCGACGTCCAGGTCGGCCTGGATCTGACGCAGGACGTCGTCGTCGATCTCGTTCTCGTCGCGGAGCCGGACGATCATCGCGTGCTTCTCGGCCACCAGCGCCAGCCGCAGGTCGACGTACTGGGCCTGGGCGTCCGAGGCGGAGCGGTCGTCGGCGTCGTCGGTCTGGCCGGCCCGCAGGGCCCGCAGGTGGCGGTCGTATTCCGTGCGGACCTCGTCGACGACCGCATCCGACGTGTGCAGACGGGCCACCACCTGCGGAAACGCATCCAAGGCGGCCTGTACCGCGGCGATCTCGGCCCGGCGGAGCTCGCCGGCGCCGTCCGGGGTCAGCCCCGACCAGCGGACGACGCCGGGCAGCAGCGGCGCCTGCACGAGCAGCGTCACCGCGATCACCCCGGCGGTGGCGAACACGATCAGATCCCGGTCGGGGAACGGCGAGCCGTTGGTGAGCGTCTCCGGGACGGCCAGCGCCGCGGCCAGCGACACCGCGCCCCGGAAGCCGGCGGCGGCCAGGACGGTCCGCGGGCGGGCGGTCATCCGCAGCCGGCGCTGCTTCGGCCGGTGGTCGAGCAGCCGGATCACGTACGGGCTGGTGAAGAAGAACGCGAACCGGGCCAGCACCACGGCCGCCGACACGGCCAGCACCGCGATCAGCCCCCGGGCCAGCCCGGTGCTGGTCAGGCCGCTCACCGCGCCGTGGATCTCGATGCCGATCAGCACGAACAGCGCACCGTTGAGCAGCGAGGTCACGAACGTCATCACGGTGTGCACGTGCTCCCGGGCGTCGGCCGGGAACGAGCGGGGAGAGACCTGGCTGACCCACAGGCCACTGACGACGACGGCCAGCACGCCGGAGGCGTGCACCTGCTCGGCCAGCAGGTACGCCCCCAGGGGCGTGACGAGGGCCAGCAGGTTGTGCTGGGCCGGATCGCGCAGACGGCGGCGGACCAGCAGGCTGACCCAGGTCACCAGCGCACCGACGGCGATGCCGCCGCCGTAGGCGAGGCCGAACATCTCGCCGAGCCGGGGGACGCTGAAGTGCTCCTCGCCGACCGTCACCGCGACCGCGAGCGCGTAGATGACCAGCGCGGTGCCGTCGTTGACCAGGCTCTCGGCCCGCATCATCGTCGCAACCCGCCGGGGCAGCCCGCGGCCGAGGACGCCGACCGCGGTCGCGTCGGTCGGGGCGACGGCGGCGCCGAGCACCCAGGCCGGGCCCCAGGGCACGCCGAACAGGTGGGCGGTCACCGCGACCAGGGCCGCGGTCGCGGCGACCAGCACCGTGCTGGTCAGCACGATGATCCGCTGGTTGACCCGGATCTCGCGGAGCGAGGAGGTGAACGCCTCCCAGTACAGCAGCACCGGCAGGAACAGCAGCAGGACGACGTCCGGCGGCAGCTCGATCTCGCGCAGCGGAGGCAGGAAACCGAGCAGCACCCCGCCGACGAGCAGCACGGCGGGCGGGGCCACCCGGATCCGGCGGGCCACGTAGTTGCAGACCAGGATCGCCAGGCCGACCGCGACGAGAAGCTCCAGGGCAGTCATCAGGTCGGGAGGCTACCGGTCAGCCGGGGGAGAGCGCCGGGTCGACCGTCCTCGCGGCCAGAGCGGACGGCCAGGACCCGTGCGCGGTGATGTCCTCGGCGGTCTCCGTCGCGATCGCCTCGGTGAGGAAGCCGCGGACGGTCCGGCCGTCGGCCAGCGTCACCGTGCCGATCGTCATCGGCCGGGGGAGCCCGGCGACGAACGCGCCGAAGCCGGACGCCGAGAGCCGCCAGACCTCGCCGGCGATCGACGCGCCACCGGCCGCGCGGAGCAGGCCGGGCTTCGGGGGGACCGTGTCCAGCGCGTAGAGCCGGTAGTCGGGGGTGGTCTCGGCCCGGCCGACGCACGAGCCGCCGGCCGCGACCAGCTCGTGGTTCAGCGGATGACCCGACAGGTGGGCGCCCACGACGAACAGCTCCACCGGCGGGTCGGCCAGCAGCTGCGCGAGCGACGCCAGCGTGCGGTCGCTGAACGCCGGTCCGGTGAGCATGACGCCGAACGGCAGCCCGTCTACCACGCCGGCCGGGACGGCCAGCGAGGCCAGGTCCAGCAGGTTCGCGAAGTTCGTGTAGCGGCCCATCCGGGCGTTCGCGCCGACCGGGTCCTCGGCGACCTGGGCCAGCGTCGGGTGCCAGGTCGTGGTCGGGGTCAGCAGCGCGGTGGTGCCGGCCAGGGCGGCCCGGCCGGCCGCGCCCAGTTCGTCCAGGCGCTGCTGGTCGCGGAAGACGTCGGCGGCGGTGAAGCGGGTGCCGCCGAGGATGATGCCGGCGACGGTCGGGTCGAGGTCGGTGCCGATGAGGTGTTGGTGGGCGGTGATGTGGTCGCCGACTCCGGCGGTCCGTTCGGCGACGAACGCGCCCTCGTAGAGCAGCGCGGCCGCCCGCAGGAGCGGGGTGACGTCCACCTCGACGATCTCGACGCCGGCGGCCCGGAACCGGCCGACGACGTCCGCGAACGCCGAGGCCCACCCGTCGGCCAGCCCCTCGAGATGCTCGGCGGTCGGGATCGCGAGCCGATGAACTCCCTCGACGGACGACGGCGGGGAGTCCGGGCGGGCCAGCGGGTCCAGGCCGTCCGGGCCGCTGAGCAGCTCGATCGTCCGCCGGGCCAGGCGCAGGTCCCGGGCGAACACCGTGACGCAGTCCAGGCTCCGGCAGGCCGGGACGACCCCGGTCGTCGGGATCAGGCCCTTCGTGGGCTTCACGCCGACCAGCCCGTTCAGCGCGGCCGGCACCCGGCCGCTGCCCGCGGTGTCGGTGCCCAGCGCCAGGTCGACCAGCCCCAGTGCGACGGCCACCGCCGACCCCGAGCTCGATCCGCCGGAGATCCGGGAGGCGTCGAACGCGTTGCGCACCGCCCCGTACGGGCTGCGGGTGCCGACCAGACCGGTCGCGAACTGGTCGAGGTTCGTCACGCCGAGGATCAGCGCCCCGGCCGCCCGCAGCCGCGCGACCGCGGTCGCGTCCACCGCCGGGGTGTAGGCGTAGGACGGCGCGGCCGCGGTGGTCGGCAGCCCGGCGACGTCGATGTTGCCCTTGACCGCGGCGAGCAACCCGGCCAGCGGCAGCGACGGATCGATCGTCGCCGCCTCGGCCAGCACCTCGTCCAGCGGACGCAGCGCGATCCACACCTCCGGACGATCGACCTCGGCGATCCGCGCGTACGCGGCCCGGACTCGATCGCCGATCACGCCGCCACCTCCGAGTGCACCCGCACCGCGAACAGCACCTGACCGGCCGACACCGAGTCACCGGGCGTCACGTAGATGTCCACGACCTCACCGTCCGACGGTGCCATCACCGGCGTCTCCATCTTCATCGCCTCCAGCGCCAGGATCCGTTCCCCATCGTGGACGACGTCGCCGGGCCGGGCCGAGACCTGCCAGACCGTCGCGCCGAACGGTGCGGTGACCGCGATCGCCCCCTCCGGAACCGTGACCGGGGCGACCGCCGCCGCCGGAGCCGGTTCCGGCCGCACGTCGAACTCCCCGGACGCGTGCCAGCGCGCCTTCTCGGCCGCGAACGCCTCCGCTTGCCGGGCCCGGAACCCGGCGATGGAGTCCGCGTGAGCGTCCAGAAAGGCCTGGTGGGAAGCGAGGGAGAACGAGCCGTCGGAGGTCTCGAACGAGCCCCGGCCGGCGTCGGTCTCGGCCCGCAGGTCGAGCAGTTCCTCGGCCGTCACCGGATACCACTCGATGCGGTCGAAGAACCGCAGCGCCCAGGGCCGGTCGGTGAACAGGCCGCCGCGCCGGAAGCGGTTCCAGACCTGCACCGTGCGGCCGACGAACTGGTAGCCGCCCGGCCCCTCCATGCCGTAGATGCACAGGTAGGCGCCGCCGATGCCGACCGAGTTCTCGGCCGTCCAGGTGCGGGCCGGGTTGTACTTGGTCGTGACCAGCCGGTGCCGGGGGTCCAGCGGCGTGGCGACCGGCGCGCCCAGGTAGACGTCGCCGAGCCCGAGCACCAGGTACTGCGCGTCGAACACGGTCCGGTACACGTCGTCGACCGAGGACAGGCCGTTGATCCGGCGGATGAACTCGATGTTCCAGGGCGTCCAGGGCGCGTCGTCGCGGACCCCCGCCATGTACCGCTCGATCGCCAGCCGGGTGGCCGGGTCGTCCCAGGACAGCGGCAGGCGCACCCGCCGGGACGGCACGACGAGGTCTTCCGGCAGCCCGTCGTCCAGCTCCTGCAGCAGGCCGGTCAACCGGCTCGCGCGCCCCTCGGTGTGGACCTGGAGCGACCGGATCCCGGGCGTGAGGTCGAGGATCCCTTCCGGCCGGGCCGCCTCCAGCGCGGTCATCAGCGCGTGCACCCGCATCCGGAGGCCGAGGTCGAGGACCTGGTCGCCGTACTCGATCAGCAGGTTGTCGTCGCCGTCGCGCCGGTAGGTGACCGACGGCCGGCCCGGCTGCGCCGGGACCCGCGCCAGAACTCCGTCGTCCCCGTCCCCGGTCGCTCCGACCAGCGTCGGGGCCGCCGCAACCGCTTCGCGGACGCGGACGAAACGGACGGTGTCCCCGGGGCGCAGCTGGCCGACCTTCCACAGCTCCCCGCTGGCGACGACGGCCGGGCAGACGAATCCGCCCAGGCTGGGACCGTCGGGCCCGAGGATGATCGGGGTGTCGCCGGTGAAGTCGATCGCGCCCACCGCGTAGGGCGTGTCGTGGATGTTCGACGGGTGCAGACCGGCCTCGCCGCCGTCGCTGCGGGCCCACTCCGGCCGGGGTCCGAGCAGGCGGACGCCGGTCCGTGCCGAGTTGAGGTGGACCTCGTAGTCGGTGGCGTAGAACGTGTCGAGAGCCGCGCGGGTGAAGAACTCGGGCGCCGCGTGCGGGCCCTCGGTGACGCCGATCCGCCAGGTGTGGGTGTAGTCCGGGGGACGGATCCTGGGTTCGGCCGGTCCGGCCGCCAGCGTGCCGATCCGCAGCACGTCGCCGGCGTTCAGCGCGCGTCCGCCGTGGCCGCCGAAGCCGCCGAGCGTGAACGTCGAGGCGCTGCCCAGGTAGTCCGGGACGTCGATCCCGCCGCGGACGGCGACGGCCAGGCGCAGCCCCGGCCCGGGAGCGGTTCCGATGGCCAGCACCCCTCCGGCGGGCATCGGAACCGGCTCCCACATCGGCACCGGTGCGCCGTCGAGCGTCACCGGGGCCGGCGCGCCGGCGACGCAGACGGTCGTCTCCACCGAGAACCGCAGCGTCGGGCCGGTGGCCGTCACCTCCAGTCCGGGCGCCCCCTCGGGGTTGCCGACGGCCCGGTTCGCGGCCCGCAGCGACACCGGGTCGAACGGCCCCGACGGCGGCACCCCGACCTGCCAATACCCGAGCCGGCCGGGCAGGTCCTGCACGGTGGTGAGCGCGCCGGGCTGGAGCACGTCGATCCGGGGCTCGGGGTCGGCGGTGACGTCCAGGGTGGACGTCGAGTGGGTGGCCGCGCGCAGCGGGGTGCCGTCGGCGAGGGCCCGGAGCAGGCCCAGGTTGGTGACGACCCCGTCGATGCGGGTGCCGCCGAGCGCGCGCGAGAGCCGGTCGAGGGCCGCGTCGCGGTCGGGTCCGGCGGCGACGATCTTCGCGAGCATCGGGTCGTAGTGCGGCGTCACCTCCAGGCCGGTCTCGATCCAGCCGTCGACCCGCACGTCGTCCGGGAACTGTGCCCGCGTGACCAGGCCGGTGGAGGGCGCGTTGTTCTTGTCCGGGTCCTCGGCGTACACCCGGGCCTCCACCGCGACCCCGGCCGGCTCCCACGTCCGCGCGAAGAGCTCGTCCAGCGCGTCGCCCCGGGCCAGGCGCAGCATCGCGTCCACCAGATCGACGCCGTAGGCGAGTTCGGTCACCGGGTGCTCGACCTGCAGCCGGGTGTTGACCTCGAGGAACGAGGCCTCCTCCCGGACCGGGTCGTAGACGAACTCGACGGTCCCGGCCGACCGGTACCGGACGGACGCGGCCAGGGCCGCGGCGCTGTCCGCGATCGACGCGCGGACCGCGTCCGGGAGCGACGGCGCCGGAGCCTCCTCGATCACCTTCTGGTTGCGCCGCTGGAGCGAGCAGTCGCGGTCGCCGATCACCGCGATCCGCCCGGCCCCGTCGCCGAACAGCTGCACCTCGACGTGGCGGGCCGGTCGCACCAGGCGCTCCAGGAACACCCCGGCGCTGCCGAACGCGGCCGCGGCCTGCCGGGCCACCCGGTCGTAGGCCGCGCGCACCTCGGGCAGCGTGGTGCAGGCCTGCATCCCGATCCCGCCGCCACCTCCGGTGGCCTTCACCATGACCGGCAGCCCGATCGTCTCGGCCGCGGCCACGGCCTCCTCGGCCGACGCCAGCAGCCCGGTTCCCGCCATCAGGGGGACGCCCGCCCGCGCGGCCAGTTCGCGGGCGGTGTGTTTGCGGCCGAAGACCTCGATCTGCTCCGGGGTCGGGCCGACGAACGCGAGCCCGGCGTCCTCGCAGGCCCGGGCGAACGAGACGTTCTCGGAGAGGAAGCCGTAGCCGGGGTGGATCGCGGTCGCGCCGGTCGCCGCGGCGGCCTCGAGGATCGCGTCGGTGCGCAGGTAGGAGTCGCGCGCCGGGGCCGGGCCGAGCCGGACCGCACGGTCGGCCTCCCGGACGTGCGGGGCGGCCCGGTCGGCGTCGGAGTAGACCGCGACCGTGCTGAGGCCCAGCGCGTGGGCCGACCGGATGATCCGCCGGGCGATCTCGCCCCGGTTGGCGATCAGCAGCGTGCTCACGGCGCGGTGACGATCATGCGCAGGGGGGTGGGATCGAAGTCGTTGCACGGGTTGTTCATCTGGGGGCAGTTGCTCACCAGCACGAGCACGTCCACGTCGGCCCGGATCGCGACCCGCTTGCCGGGCCCGGAGATCCCGTCGACGATGCCCAGCGTGCCGTCGGCCTCGACCGGAACGTTCATGAACCAGTTCAGGTTCGAGACGACGTCCCGGGCGCCGAGGCCGTGCCGGGCCGCCTCGGCCAGGAAGTTCTCCCGGCAGCCGTGCTGGTGGGCGGTGTGGTGGCCGTACCGGAGCGTGTTCGACTCCTTGCCGCAGGCCCCGCCGATCGTGTCCTGCCGGGCCACCTCGTTGCCGACCACGGTCATCAGCGGGTTGCCGTACTGGCTGCGCAGCACCGTGCCCTCCCGCACGTAGGCGTTGCCCTGCCAGGTCAGCGTGTCCGGGACGCTGTACCGCTCGGTGCGGTCGGCGTCGGCGTAGATCAGGCAGTCGGCGGACTGGTTGCCGCCGACGTCGACGATCGTCAGCACGTGCCCGGCGGCGACGACGGCCGACCACGGGGCGCGGGGCTCGACGTGGTCGTCGCGGACGAGTTCTCCGGGGATGAGCGCGCCGGTCATAGTCCTCGGGCCTCCGCGTAGTCGACCGTGTTCAGGTAGGCCCGGTGCGTCTCCGGGGTGGTGGCGTCGTCCGGGCGGGTCGGCGTCGCTCTCCAGGCGTGCACGCGCAACGGGCCGACCGTGAACGCCGCGCGCGGGTCGAGCGGGTGGGCCGTGTTGGCGATCAGGACGATCAGCGGCAGCTCGGCGAGCAGGTCGACCTCGGCCGGTCCGGCGCTGCCGAGCCAGCGGAAGCTCCCGTCCTCCTCGACCCGGACGCCCTGGAAGAACGAGACGCTCGGCGGGAGGTCCCGCGGGGTCAGGTCGTGCTTGGCCGCGGCCAGCGTGAACAGTGCCCGTCCGGACGGGCTGGGCCCCTCGGGTGCGGCGTCGCCGTACTTCCGCTCGTTCCAGGCGTCGGACGACGTCCCGCAGAACGCGTCGTGCCGGGCGGACGTGTCGGCGACGATCGTGGCCAGCACGCGGCCGTCGCCGGAGAGCAGTGGGTGCCCGGCGCCGAGGTAGGCCTGCCAGGGGATCTTCTGGGTGTCGGCGACGTTGAGCCGTTCCCACGGGGCGACCGCGGAGTGGACGAGGACGTGCGCGCAGGCGTCGCCGGTGACGTCGGTGAGCCGGATCCGGGTGCCGCGGGCCACGACCTTCGACGTGTAGCCGCCCGGCGCGACGGTCTCGGCCCAGGTGAGCGTGGTGGGGTCGATGCCCGGCGGGACGAACGGCGAGGTCGAGGCGGGCAGGTAGGGCATCCAGTCCGCGCTCGTGCCGCCCTGGGCGCGGGCGTCGTCGCGGGCGGCGAACACAGTGGACGTATCGCGGGTCATGCGGCGCCCCCAGGTGATTTCTGTCGACTGACAGAAATCACCCTGCGGTCCGGTCGTTTCGCGGGCGTTTCCCGGTTGCTACGTTCCCGGGCCCGCGGTTGGTGGGTGGGCGCGCGGTTTCGCGGTTCGGCGGGCGCGGGGCGGCGCCGGGTCAGACGGGGGTGGCCGCTGGGGTGAGGGCGGCCAGCAGGGCCGCGCCGTCGGCGGCGGCGTCGGCGGCGGCCGGGCCGGTGAGGCCGGCGATGCCCAGGCAGGTGCGGGCGATCTCGTCGGCCAGGCCGGGCCGCGGTGCCAGCGTGGTCACCATCTCGACGACGTGCAGGCACGCGGAGCCCAGGACGTCGGCCCCGGCCGGGGCGGTGGCTGAGGCGGCTCCGGCCAGCTCCGAGTACGTGGTGAGCAACTGGGCGCGGTGCGCGCGGAACGACGCGAAAGCGGGCGCCGTCCGCACTTCCGGAGCCATGTAGAGCGTGGCCACTCCCAGCGGCCCGGCCTGCAGCGTGCCGACGTCCCGGACCGCCAGCGCGTACAGCGCCCCCGCCGCCGACGGAGCCGCGGCCCGGATCGCGTCGACCAGGTCGAGCGTCGGACGCACCGAGGCCTCGAGCAGCTCCAGCAGGATCTCGTCCTTGCCCGGGAAGTAGTAGTACAGCGAGGCCTGCCGGACGCCGACCCGCTCGGCGATCGCCCGGGTGGACGTCGCCGCGAACCCGGACTCGCCGAACAGCGCCGCGGCCGCGTCGAGGATTTCCTGCCGGGGCGTCCGGCCGGAGTCCTGGGACCCGCGCGCCCGCGGACGCCCGGCGCGGTTGGTACTCACAGGGGGAATGCTGCCACGGGCCCCCGGTCATCGGGATTTAACCGGCCGGGGACGTCGCGTGGAACACACCCGCCCCACGCTCAGGGCCAAATACCTGTCGCCCGACAGAAATCGGCCCGGAGGTGGAGTCGTGAGCACTACCACGACGACGAGAAGCTCGACCGGCTACGAGCAGGAGCTGCACCGGGGAGTCGGCACGTTCGCGTCGTTCGCCGCCGGCTTCTCGTTCGTCTCGATCCTGACCACGGTGTTCCAGCTGTTCGGCCTGGGCTTCCTGCTCGGTGGCGCGTCGTTCTTCTGGGCCTGGCCGGCGGTGTTCGTCGGCCAGTTGTTCGTCGCGCTGTGCTTCGCCGAGCTGGCCGGGCGATGGCCGGTGTCGGGCGCGATCTTCCAGTGGTCGAGCCGGTTGGCCGGTACGTCCTGGGGCTGGTTCACCGGCTGGATCATGATCGTCGGACAGATCCTGACCGTGGCCGTCGCCGCGATCGCGATCCAGGCCGTGCTGCCGGCCATCTGGTCGGGCTTCCAGCTGGTGGGCGGCTCGGACGCCGACCCGTCGATCCTGTCGGAGACCGGCGCGAAGAACGCGGTCGTGCTCGGCATCATCCTGCTGGCGATCACGACGCTGGTGAACATCCTCGGGATCCGGCAGATGGCCGCGACGACCAGCGTCGGCGTCGCGGTCGAGATCGTCGGGGTGGTGATCCTGATCGGAGTGTTGTTCGCGCTGTCCGAGCGTGGCCCGTCGGTGGTGCTGCACACCACCGGCTGGGAGGGGACCGGCAACTACTTCTTCGCCTGGCTGGCGTCGTCGCTGATGGCCGCGTACGTGATGGTCGGGTTCGACTCGGCCGGCGAGCTGGCCGAGGAGACCCACTCGCCGCGCAAGACGACCCCGAAGACGATCATCCGGGCGTTGACCACGTCGGGCCTGGGCGGCGGGCTGCTGATCCTGGGCGCGCTGATGGCCGCGCCGAGCCTCACCGACGGCAACCTGTCGTCGCTCGGCCTGTCGTGGGTGATCACCGAGCGGCTCGGCGACGTGTTCGGCCGCCTGCTGCTGTGCTGCGTCGCGGTCGCGGTCTTCGCCTGCACGCTCGCGGTGCAGACGTCCGGCGCCCGGATGACGTACTCGATGGCCCGCGAGGGCGCGCTGCCGTTCTCGAAGGCGCTGGCCCGGGTCTCACCCCGCACCGGCACGCCGGTGATCACGTCGATCGTGGTCGGCGTGGGCGCGGCCGTGGCGCTCGCGGTCAACGTCAACTCGACGACGATCTTCACCGCGCTCTCCAGCATCTGCATCGCGATGCTCTACATCGCCTATCTCGGCGTCACGCTGCCGCTGCTCGTCGTCCGGATCAAGCACCGGAACACCGACCACTTCCCGGCCGGCCACGACGAGGACGGCAAGCCGCTGTTCTCGATGGGCCGCTTCGGCATCCCGGTGAACGTCGCCGCGGTGATCTACCAGGCGATCATGATCGTCAACCTGATGTGGCCGCGGCCGGAGATCTACGACCTGTCCACCGACGGGAACTGGCTGCTCCAGTACAGCGCGGTGCTGTTCGTCGGGGCGGTCGTCGCGGTGGGAGCCGCCTACTTCGGCTGGAAGCGACTGCACCACCGCATCGACCTGCCGCACATCCCGCACACCCACCTGGTGGCGGAGGACGCCGCCTAGGGCTGGACCCGCAGCGGCGGCCACGACTCCGGGCCGATCTTGCCGTCGACGTCCAGGTCGTAGCCCCAGCCGCTGTTCATGTCGGCCTGGAACCGCCGGGCCGCGGACTGCGAGTTGGGGCCGAAGACGCCGTCGATCGTGCCGGGGTTGTAGCCGTAGTGCTTGAGCAGGCACTGGGCCTCGATCCCGGCCGACGACACCCCGGTCGTCGAGGGCTGCACGGTCGTGCCGGAGTAGTAGCCGGCCTGCCAGTAGCCGAACGTGTTACGCGAGTAGTGGCAGGTGTAGGCGGCCGCGGCCGGGCTCGCGGGCAGCACGGCGATCCCCCCGCCGAGGGCGAGGGTCAGGGCGGCTACAGCGATGCGCTTACGCATGAGGTGTCACTCCAGCTCTGTTCCGCCGCGTCGAGTGACGCGGCGGGACGAGCCTCCGATATCGGTCTTGCGTAAATCTTGCGGGTTTCAGACGGCTCGCTGCAGGACCGTCAGCGTCGTCACGTCGGTCAGTTCGGCGGAGGTGAACCGGAAGTCGGCCGGTTTGCCCTCGGCAAACAGACGGTCGCCGGTCCCGGCGACGGTCGGGAACGTGAGCAGGCGGTACTCGTCGACGAGGTCCGCGGCGGCGAGCGCGTGCACCAGGCTCAGGCTCCCGATCACGACGACGTTCCGGCGCGCGCGTTCGGCGGCGGCCCAGGCGATCGCGTCGCCCTCGATCGCCTCGGAGTTCGACCAGGCGGACGCGTCGATGCCGGTCCGGGTGGCGACGCCTTTGGGGGTGGCGTTCATGACCTTGGCGAAGTCGCTGTCCCGGGACGGCCAGAGCCGGGCGAACGCCTCCCAGGTGCGCCGCCCGTAGAGCTGGACGTCGGTGCGGTCGGCGACGCGGAACTTGTCGTCGCTGACCGGGCCCTGGCCGAACTTGAACGCCCAGCCGCCGTAGCTGGTGCCCTCGAGGCCGGCCGGGTCGGAGGCCACGCCGTCGAGCGTGACGAACGAGACAACGATGATGGCGCCCATCGCGGGCTCCTTTCGGTAGTCGCTGTCCCCACATACCGGCGGCGGACGGGAAACTCATCTACGCTCCGCCGCGTGGATCAGTTCGAGCCCTACCGGGGTGACCTGCTGGCGCACTGCTACCGGATGCTCGGGTCGTTCCACGAGGCCGAAGACCTGGTGCAGGAGACGCTGCTGCGGGCCTGGAAGTCGGCCGACCGGTACGACCCGGCGAAGGCGTCGGTGCGCACGTGGCTGCACCGGATCGCCACCAACGTCTGCCTGACCGCGCTCGAGGGGCGGGCCCGGCGTCCACTCCCGAGCGGGCTCGGGCCGGCCGGCGACGACCCCCAGGTCCCGCTCACCCCGAGCGTCGACGTGCCGTGGTTGCAGCCGTTCCCGGACGTCCGCCTGGGGGACCCGGCCGACGCGGCGGTGCAGCGGGCCGGGCTGCGGCTGGCGCTGGTCGCGGCGCTGCAGGTGCTGCCGGCCAGGCAGCGCGCGGCGCTCGTGCTGCGGGAGGTGCTCCAGTTGCCCGCGGCCGAGGTCGCGGACGCGCTCGACACGTCGGTGGCGTCGGTGAACAGCAGCCTGCAGCGGGCCCGGGCCGCCTTGGCCGCGGCCGGTCCCTCGATCGAGCGGCTGCGCGAGCCGGCCGATCCGGACGAGCGGGCCGTCGTGGAGCGGTACCTGACCGCGTTCGAGGACGCCGACGTCCCGGCGCTGACCCGGCTGCTCGCCGATGACGTGGTGCTGGAGATGCCGCCGGTGGCGCTGTGGCTGCGTGGGCGGGTGCACTTCGGCGAGTTCATGGAGCGGGTGTTCGCGATGCGCGGGAATGGGTGGCGGGCGGTGCCGGTGGGGGCCAATGGGGGGCCGGGGTTCGTGGCGTACGCGCCGGGCGGTGGGGCGCATTCGGTTCAGGTGTTCGAGGTGCGGGGTGGGTTGATCCGGTCGTGCGTGACGTTCGTCGATCCGTCGTTGGTCGGGATGTTCGGGCTGTGAGGTGTTGGCGGCGGAGCTTGCTGCTCTGGGTGAAGATCGGGCGTTGAGCAGCGAACATGATCTCGCCCCCGGCTGGGTAGGGGTCCGACATTGGCGCCGAGGCCGGGAGCTTCTCCTGCGGCGACTTGGCCTCGGTGGCCGCCTCCTCGGCGGCGTATCGGAGCGCGCCGTCCGGCCCAGGGAGCGGCGGAAGCCTGCCGACCCCGCCGCCCGCGGGCAGTATGGACACTGGAGCGACACCCGGTCGAGCTGCCCTCTGCGGCCCAGAGAAACCAACCTCCGGCGGCGGAGACGGGGCGACCGGTCGCGGAGACCGTGACCTCGCCGAAGACGGCCGGGCGAGCGGCGACGCACCTACCCGGCCGAGCCGGCAGGCGCCCGCCCGCCCCGACGGGCAGGCGCCCGCCCGCCCCGACGGGCGGGCTGGCTGGTCGCGGATGACCGCCGGATCGGTCCGCGCATCGCGGCCAACACCCGTGGATCGGCCAGTTCGGCAAAGTCGTACCGCGCGGGTGCCGACCCCCGCACACCTACCGGCGCCGCGACCGGCGCCGCGACCGCCGCGACCGCCGCTGCGGCCGGCGCCGGGGTCGGCGCACGGCAACGGCGGTCACCCGCCGAGATCCCTCCGCAACCGGCGCCAGCACTCGGAGCCACCCGCCGACGCGGCGCCGTCCCGGCTCCGGACATGCCGGGCAGCGCATGCGGCTCGCCTCGGCGGCGAGCAAGCAGTCGCCGGCCGAGGTCGCCGGCGGTGAGCCGGGGCGGCGCGCGGCCGGGCTCACCGGGGAGACCGGCCGCGCGGAGGAGAATCAGGTCAGGCTGGGTTCTCCGCGGTGGCGGTGAGGACCGCTCGGCCGAGGATGTGACCGGCGATCGTGAAGCCGAGCAGCGCCGGGGTGGCGTCGGCCGGGACGCCGATGTGCTCGACGTCCAAGGCGTGCACCACGACGAAGTAGCGGTGCGGCCCGTGCCCGGCCGGCGGCGCGGCCCCGACGAACTGCGCCAGCCGGGCATCGTTCGGCAACTGGTAGGCGCCGGCCGGGAGCGCCGAGCCGGTCTCGTCGCCCGCGCCCTCGGGCAGGGACGTCACCGAGGCCGGCACGTCGGCCACGGCCCAGTGCCAGAACCCGGAGCCGGTCGGCGCGTCCGGGTCGTACATCGTGACCGCGTAGCTCTTCGTGCCGTCCGGGGCTCCGGACCAGCTCAGCTCCGGCGACACGTTGTGCTCGAGCGGGAGCTCGGCGCCCATCGTCGAGCTGGTGACGGTGAAAGTGGCCGCCTCGGGGAGGCGGGCGAAGGGGTCGTTCACGTCGGATCCTTCCAGGGGTGCGATGCGATCGACTGTAACACTAATAATCGATTATCAGCTCCATGGTCTATTGTGAGGACCATGACGCTGTCGGGCCGGGTGTACGCCGCACTGCGGGACGCGATCCTGCTGGGCGACTTCGCCCCCGAGGAGGCACTCAAGCCGCAAGAGCTCGCGCACCGGCACGGCGTCAGCCTCGCGGTGGTGCGCGAGGCCCTCGTCCGGCTGGTCGGGGACGGTCTCGCGGACCGGCTGCCGAATCGCGGCTTCGCGGTCCCGAGCCAGTCCGACCGGCGCTGGCAGGAGATCGCCGAAGCCCGCCGCACGATCGAACCGGCCGCGTTCCGGCTGGCCATCGAGCGGGGCGACCTCGACTGGGAGACGCGGGTCCGCGCGACCCACCACCGGCTGACCCGCACGCCGACGTTCGACGGCGACCGGGTGAGCGTCGAGTGGTCCGACGCCCACCGCGAGTTCCACCGCGCGCTGCTCGAGGGCTGCGGCAACACCGTGCTGCTGGACGCGTTCGACCGGCTCTGGCTGGCCGCCGAGCTGGCCCGGCGCTGGTCGGCCCACGGCAACCCGCGCCGGGACGCCGACGCGGAGCACCGGGCCCTGGAAGAGGCCGCGCTGGCCCGGGACGCCGACACCGCCGCCCGCCTACTGAACCAGCACCTGGCCGCAACTGCCGCCGCCCTGACCTAGGGCCTCTCCGCGATTCGCTGAGAAACGGGGCTCATTCCGAGCCCCACGAGCCCGGAAAGCCGTCGAACTGTGCGCCGGGCCGGGCGCCCAGCCCCGCCTCCCGGGCCCGGACGATCGCGGACGGCCGGTCCGCCACCCGGAGCTTGGCCAGGATCGCCGACACGTTGTTCCGGACCGTCTTCTCGGACAGGCCCAACCGCCGGGCGATGTCCGGATTGGCCCGGCCCTGGGCCAGCAGGTCGAGGACGTCCCGCTCGCGGGCGCTGAGCTCCGGGAACGGGTGCGGCTCCTGCCTGGTCGCGGCGAGCAGGCCGGTCAGCCGGTCGGCGATGCCCGCACCGAACAGCACCTGCCCGGACGCGGCCGCCTTGACCGCGGTGGCGATCTCGTCCGGAGCCGCGCCCTTGAGCAGGTAGCCGCGGGCCCCGGCGCGGAGCGTCGCCAGCAGAGACGTGTCGTCCTCGACCATCGTCAGTACGAGCACGGCGACGCCGGGCATCTCGGCGACGATCCGCCGGGTCGCGTCGACGCCGGTCAGGCCGGGCATCCGCAGGTCCATCAGCAGGACGTCGGGCGCGATCGACCGGCAGAGCTCGACCGCCGCGGCGCCGTCGCTCGCCTCGCCGGCGAACTCGAGGCCGGCGCTGTCCTCGATCAGCCCGCGGAGACCGGCCCGGAACATCGGGTGGTCGTCCGCGACCGCGACCCGGATCACGGCGGCCCGCCGACCGGGAGAACCGCCCGGACGGTCGTCCCGGACGGCTCCCGCCTGCTCAGCGTGAGCGCACCACCCAGCTCGGCCGCCCGCTCCCGCATCGACGTGATCCCGATCCCGGCCCGGTAGCCGTCGGGCAGGCCGGCCCCCTCGTCCTCGACCACCACGTGCAGCGCGCCGTTGAGCTCGAGGCTCACCCGGCAGGTCCGGGCACCCGAGTGGCGGAGCGCGTTCGTCATCGCCTCCAGCGCGATCCGGTAAGCCGCGACCTCGACCGCGGCCGGCAGGTCACCGTCCACCGTGCCCACGACCCGGACGTCGCCCAGCGCCCGGGCGTGCTCGCCGATCGCGGCGACCAGGCCGAGCTCGTCGAGCGCGGGCGGGCGGAGCCCGTAGACCAGCCGTCGCACGTCGTCGACCGCGTCCCGGACCTGGGCCGTGAGCTGCTCGAGCTGCGCGCTCGCGGCGTCCGGATCGGCGGCGACCTTGCCGCGGGCGCGGTGCAGCCCGAGCGCCACCCCGGCCAGCGCCGGGCCCAGGCCGTCGTGCAGGTCGTTGCGCAGCCGGCGGCGCTCCTCCTCGGTGGCGGCGACCAGCCGCTCCCGGGAACGGCTCAGCTCCTCGCCCAGCCGGACCGCGTGGGCCACCGACGCGACCTGCCGGGAGACCTCGGTCAGCAGCTCCCGCTCGGACAGCGTCAGGTGGCGCTCCGGCCCGCTGGTGATCCGCAGCCGCCCGATCGCCTCCCCGGCGAACACGAGCGGCAACTCCAGCACTTCGTCCGCGTCCGAATTCCCGTCCGAATTCCCGTCCGGACTCCCGTCCGAATTCCCGTCCGGACTCCCGTCCGAATTCCCGTCCGGATCCGCGACCGCGGCCGTCGGCCTCCGGCCGGCCTCGGCCACGCGGCGGCCGTGGACCTCGACCGCGACGTGCTGCAGCCGCAGCACGTCGCGCACGACCTGCGCTGCCCCGGACAGCATCTGCGCCGCGTCCGCCGCGCCCGCGAGGCGTTCGCCGAGGCGGCGCAGCGCGCCGCCGGGATCGTCGCGGTACCCGAAGACCAGCCGGTTGACGACGTGCTGGAGCAGCTGCCGCCCGGGCAGCGCCACCAGCACCGCGATCCCGACCGCGAGCGGTCCCGCGGCCGGTTCCGCGACGGTCCCGACGACCGCCGCCACCCCGACGTAGACGAGCACGACGACGATCGTGAGCCCGGCGTAGACGGCGGCCCGCCCGACGACGGTCCGGACGTCGAGCAGCCCGTACCGCCGGATCGCGATCCAGCAGGTGATCGCCACCGCGAGCATCCCGCCCGACTCCAGCGGCGCCGCGTACACGTCGGCGCCGTCCCCGCCGACGCTGACGAAGACGATGCAGGCCCACCAGGCCGCCGCGCAGGCCCAGGCGGCCGGCAGCACCAGCCCGATCGCCGGGTCCCGCCGGGCCCGGTACCGCAGCGTCACCGCGATCGCCGAGAGCGTCGACAGCGGCGCGACCAGGACGATCGCCACCACGAACGCCTCCGCGACCGCCCCGGCCGCGCCGGGCAGCGCGGTCGGATTGGCGTGCCCGGGAAAGTCGATCAGCTCGGTGCCGAACACCGTCCAGATCGTCAGCGAGACCAGCACGCCGACGTCGGCCACCAGCACCGGCCACCACCACCGCGACGGCAGCCGCCCGGTCGGGAACAGCAGCAGCCCGACGGTCGGGATCAGCGCCACCCCGGGCACCCAGGGCCACCCGTCGAGCCACCCGGCCCACGGCGCCCACTGTGCCCACGGTGCGCCGGTCGCGAACCCGGCCGACGCCCACCGGTACGCCCCGGTGGCCAGCGGCAGGCACACGCCGGACGCGAGCAGCACCCACCCGAGGCCGTGCCGGGCCCGCACCGCCGCCGCGCCGACCAGCGCCACCGGCACGAACGTCGCCGCGATCAGCCCACTGGCCACGGTCAGCGGCGTCGGGTGCCAGGCCAGCGTCAGCAGCAGGGCGGCCGCGCCGAACACGGCGCTGCCGCCCACCGCGAGGCGGGCGGCGGCGTTACGCAGATCGAGGGCCCCCACGCCCGCTGATTCTCCGCCGGACGCGGACGCCACGTCAGCGTCCGGACGACGGAACCGCAGCGACGTCCGGCGTGCTGACCAGGCCCGTCCGGTCAGGACGCACCCGGGTCAGCGCCCGGGCGCAGGCCCCGAACGCGGCCAGGAGCAGCAGGTAGCCGACGATCGTCACCGCTTTCACGCCGGCCGCGGTGCCGGCGACCTCGAGGAACGGGTACAGCGCGAGGCAGGCTCCGGCCCACCGGGGAACCTGCCCGGCCCGCCACAGCGCGATGCCCAGCACCAGCAGGCCCAGGACGTGCCCGAGCAGGAACACCGCCGTGCTCGCGGCCACCACCGGAGCCTCGGTGTAGGCCTGGATCGACGCCCCCGGAATCCCGGCCGCGTACATCGCGTCCGGCGCCAGCACGTAGGCGATCCCCAGCACGGTGGTGCCCGCGGTGACCGCCGTCGCGATCCGGCCGAGCCGCGACCCGGCGAAGCTCCCGGCGACCAGCACGGCCGGCACGAAGAACAGGATCAGCAGGTCGAGCCAGGCGGCCGCGTCCATCCGCCCCGGCGCCGCGGCCGCCGCGGCCACGTTGTCGGTCACCGAGCCGCCGCTGTTCACCGGCGTCACGACGAACTGCACCAGCTGGCCGAGCGATCCCAGGGCCAGGTACACCACCCCGGCGACGACGATCCGTCCGCGCTCCATGTCTGTCTCCTCTTCCGTTCGGATGGGGACGAGACTCCGGGCGGGACGTCCCGGTCACCAGACGCAGATGTCCCGGCCCGGCCGGGATTCACCTTCCGTTGGTTCGTGGGGCACACCCACCCGCGAGGCTGGGATCGTGGAATTGCGTCAGGTCTCGTCGTTCCTCGCCCTGGCCGAGGAGCTGCACTTCGGACGGGCGGCCGAGAAGCTGCACCTCTCTCAGCCGTCGCTCAGCCAGCACCTGCAGAAGCTCGAGCGACATGTCGGCGTCCAGCTCGTCGCGCGCAGCTCGCACAGCGTCCGGCTGACCCCGGCCGGGGAGGCGTTCCGGCGGGAGTGCGTGCGGCTGCTCGCGCAGGCCGACCTCGCGGTCGAGGCGGCTCGCTGGGCCGGGTCGGGCGCCACCGGGCACCTCCGGATCAGCTTCAACTACCCGGCCGGCCAGCGGATCCTGGCCCCGACGCTCACGCTGCTGCGCGAGCGCCATCCCGCGGTGCGCACCTCGCTGCTCCCGCGGGGCAGCCTTGCGCAGCTCTCCGAGCTGCGCGAGGGGCGCGTCGACCTCGCGCTGGTGTTCGGCGCCGTCGACGAGGACGGCCTCCAGCAGCGGCCGATCTTCACGCTGCCGGTGGTCGGTATCTGCGCGAGCGACCATCCGCTGGCCACCGGCGCACCGGTCCGCTGGCCCGAGCTGTCGCGGTACCGCTGCCTGCTACCGAGCCGGGCCGTGAGCCCGGCGATGCACGACGCGATCCTCTCGGCGGCCCGGCTGAACGGCATCGACCTCTCCGGCACCGAGGTCTTCGACGACGGCGACGCCGCGGTGGTGCTGGTCGCGAGCCAGCCGCTGGTGATCTTCACGTCCGAGGCCCGGGCCGAGTCGGTGGCCGTGACCGGGCTTTCCACGCTGTCGTTCGTCGACCCGGTCCCGCAGGTCACCGTGCACGCGATCTGGCGTGACGACAATCCCAATCCGGCCGTCTCGCTGTTCCTGGAACTGCTCGACCTCGCGCGATAACGGACGCCGATCGCGCGATCGGCAGATCGTCGTTGCCGCCCCCGGACGGCCGCACCACGGTGAACCCGTGAACCTCACGATCCTCGGCAACCGGGCGGGCATGCCGGCCAACGGCCAGCCCAGCTCCGGTTACCTGGTCACCACCGACGACGCGATGGTGCTGCTCGACTGCGGTCCCGGCGTCGCGACCGCGCTGAGCGCGATCACGACCCCCGATCAGCTCTCCGCGATCGTCGTCAGCCACCTCCACCTCGACCACTGCTACGACGTGCTCCCGCTCGGGAAGTCGCTGCTGGCCCGGGCCTTGCCGTCCCCGGACGTCGAAATACCGAGCGTTCCGCTGTACGTACCGGTCGGGGCCACCGACGTGCTGAGGACGCTCGCGGACCTGTTCCGGATCCCGACGCTGCCGATCCTCGACCGGGCCTTCGACCTCGCGTTCGACGTCCGGGAGTACCGCCCGGGCGACCGGATGACGGTCGCCGACCTCGAGATCAGCCTGACCGGACTCCGGCACAGCGCGCCGAACTGCTGGCCGAGGCCTCGCTGCTGACCCCCGACCGGACGGCCCACGGTCACCTGTGCGCGACCGACGCGGCCCAGGCCGCCCAGACCGCCGGCGCGAAGTCGCTGGTGCTGACCCACTTCCCGACGGCCGACCCGGCCTGGTTGCACGCCCGCTGCGACGAGGCGCGGGCGGTCTTCTCCGGTGACGTCCACCTGGCCCAGCCGGGCCAGACCCTCGCGATCTGAGAGGCTGACCGTGAAGCGCTTGCTCTCGGTTGCGGTGACCGCCTGCCTGCTCGCCACCGTCGGCGCGTGCGGCAACTCCGACGACTCCTCCGACGGTCCGATCACGCTGTCGTTCCTCTCCTACAACTACGGCACTCCGGACGTCGGGGGAGAAGGCACCCAGCAGCTGATCGACGCGTTCGAGAAGTCCCACCCGGACATCACGATCGCCCCCCAGGGCGTCCCGGTCGCGGACACGCTCACCCGGGTCCGGTCGCGCACCGCGGCCGGCGACCCGCCGGACGTCGCCCAGATCGGGTGGAGCAAGGTCGCGGCGGCCTACCGCGGCCTGCCGCTCACCCCCGTACAGGACATTCCGACGGCGGACGAGTGGCGGAGCGCGACCGCGGGCCTGTCCCAGCCGCTCCTCCGAGCGGTCGAGCACGAGGGCAAGGTCGCCGCGATGCCGTACACGTTGTCGACGCCGACGCTGTTCTACAACGCGGACCTGTTCCGGAAGGCCGGGCTCGATCCCGCGAAGCCGCCCGCGACGATCGCCGAGGCACAGCGCGCCGGCCTGGCCCTCGTCCGGATCGGGGCGTCCGGGGTCTACTTCGACATCGCCGGGGCGTCCAAGTCGGATTTTCTGACGCAATCGGTGGTCGCCGCCAACGGCGGGAGCGTGGCGACGCCCGACGGACGCGTGACGTTCGACCAGCCGGCCGCGGTCGAGGCGCTGACCGCGGTGCAGCAACTCACGACGTCGGGGGCGCAGCCAGCGGTGGCCGAGGCGGACGCGATCGCCGCATTCAAGGCCGGGAAGCTCGGCGCGCTCGTGACCAGCACCGCGCTGCTGGCCGGCCTCGAAGAGGCGGCGAACGGCCACTTCGAGCTACGGACCGGCGGAATGCCGGGGTTCGCCGGCAAGCCGGTCCGGACGACGTTCTCCGGCGCGGGCCTGGTCGTGCTGGCGAAGGACGACGCGCACAAACAGGCCGCCTGGGAGTTCATCAAGTTCCTGACCAGCGCCGAGGGCTACACGATCATCACGTCGAAGATCGGCTATCTGCCGCTGCGCCCGGACCTGGTGAAGGATCCGAGGTACCTGGGCCCGTACTTCGCGAAGGACCCGCGGATCGGGCCGGCGCTCGATCAGCTCGAGACCGTCCGCCCGTACACGTTCTTCGACGGACCGCAGGCCGACCGGGCCGTGGCCACGCTGCAGGACGACGCGGTCGCGCCGATCGTGCTGCGGGGCGCCGACCCGGCGAGCACGCTGGCCGAGGTCGCGGCCCAGGTGCGATCGATGACCGGCCGGTGAGAGACCGGCTGTACCTGGTCCCGTTCGGCGCGGCGATGCTGATCTGGGTCTACGGGCCACTGGTCGCGACCGTCGTGATCTCGTTCCTGACCTGGGACCTGTCGTCGGGGCCGCAGGAGTTCGCAGGGGCGGCGAACTACCGGGCCCTGCTCGGGGACGCCGACTTCGGCACCGCGGCCGGCCAGACCGTGCTGTACGCGGCCGGTCTCCTGGTGACCTCGATCGTGCTGCCGCTGTATCTGGCCGTCGCCCTGTGGCGGCGGCCGGGCCGGGCGGCGTTCGTCTACCGGTGCCTGCTGTTCGTGCCGATGGTGCTGGCGCCGGTGGCGACCGCGATCTCCTGGCAGTTCGTGCTGAACCCGCTGGTCGGGATCCTGGGCTTCCGGAACTGGCTGGGCGATCCGTCGACTGCGCTGGCGACGATCGTCGTGATCACCTCCGGCAAGCTGATCGCGCTGAACACGCTGCTGCTCAGCGCGGCGCTGACGTCCGTGGACGGCGACACGGTGGAGGCGGCCCGGATCGACGGGGCGTCGGAGGGGCGGATCACCCGGCGGATCGTCGTGCCGCAGGTGGGGCGGACGCTGGTGCTGCTCGGGATGCTCACCGTGGTGTACGCGGGGCAGTGGTCGTTCACGAACATCGCGGTGCTGACCCAGGGCGGGCCGTCGCACTCGACCGACAACGTCTACTACCGGCTGTACACGTACGGGTTTCAGTACTTCGACCTGGGTGGGGCGTCGGCCGGGTCGGTGCTGGTGGTCTGCGCGCTGGCCATTCCGCTCGCGGTCGGGGCGGTGGTACGCCGTGGGTAGGAGAGCGGCCTGGCACGCCGCGCTGATCGCGGCGAGCGTCGTGCTGCTCGGGCCAGTGGTCCTGGCCGTGCTGGCCTCGTTCAAGACCCCGTCGTCGCTGTTCGAGGCGAACCCGCTGCCGGTGCACCCGACGCTGGGCAACTACACCGCCGCGGTCGCGCGGTTCCCGCTCGGCCGGCTGCTGGTGAACACGGCCGTGACGTCGGCCGGGGTGATGCTGGCCCAGCTCGTCGTGGCCGTGCCGGCGGCGTACGGGGTGGTCCGTTTCTCCGGGCGCGCCGGCCGGCTCGTCCTCGCGGCGGGGTCGCTCTCGGTCGTCGTGCCGGTGCAGGCGTACCTCGTGCCCCAGTTCCTGATGGTCTCGGAGCTGGGGTGGCAGAACACGTTCGCCGGGATGATCGTGCCGCAGCTCTCCGGCGCCGGAATCGCGCTGCTGCTCCTGCACCAGCACCTGCGGGCGATTCCCCCGTCGCTCGGGGAGGCGGCCGCGCTCGACGGGGCGAGCAGCCTGCAGACGCTCTGGTACGTGGTGCTGCCCCTGCTGCGGCCGACGCTCGTCGCGGTCGGGATCCTGGTGTTCATCACGACGTGGAACGAGTACCTGTGGCCGTTGCTGAGCGCGCCGGGGCTCGGCACCGTGCAGACCGGGCTGGCGCTGTTCGGGAACACCGAGGGGGCGAACCCCGGGCCGTTGCTGGCCGCGGCGACGCTCGCCACGCTGCCGGTGCTGGCCGGGTACGTGGTGGCGGCCCGGCGTGTCACGAACGCGTTCATGCACGCCGGGCTGCACTGACGGCTAGCGCTTCTCCAGCGGGAGGTACTCGCGCTCGGTCGCGCCCGTGTAGACCTGCCGGGGACGGCCGATCTTCGTCGCCGGGTCGTTGATCATCTCGCGCCACTGGGCGATCCAGCCCGGCAGCCGCCCGAGCGCGAACAGCACGGTGAACATGCGCGTCGGGAAGCCCATCGCCTTGTAGATGAGCCCGGTGTAGAAGTCGACGTTCGGGTACAGCTTGCGCTCGACGAAGTAGTCGTCGGAGAGCGCGATCTCCTCCAGCTGCATCGCGATGTCGAGCAGCGGGTCGGCCCGGTGCATCTGCTCCAGCACGTCCCGGGCGGCGTTCTTGACGATCGCCGCCCGCGGGTCGTAGTTGCGGTACACGCGGTGGCCGAAGCCCATCAGGCGGGTGCCGGCCGACTTGTCCTTGACCGCCCGGACGAACGCGTTGACGTCGCCGCCGTCGGCGTTGATGCGGTTGAGCATCGTCAGCACGGCCTCGTTGGCGCCGCCGTGCAGCGGGCCGAACAGCGCGTTGACGCCGGCCGACACCGACGCGAACAAGTTCGCCTGGCTCGAACCGACCAGCCGCACGGTCGACGTGGAGCAGTTCTGCTCGTGGTCGGCGTGCAGGACGAACAGCATGTCGAGGACCTTCGCCTGGACCGGGTCGATCTCGTACGGGGTCGTCGGCAGGCCGAACGTCATCCGGAGGAAGTTCTCGACGTACGAGAGCGAGTTGTCCGGGTAGAGCGTCGGGTGGCCGATCGAATTCTTGTACGAGTGCGCGGCGATCGTGGGCAGCTTCGCGAGCAGCCGGACCGTCGAGATCTCGACCTGATCCTGGTCGAACGGGTCCAGCGCGTCCTGGTAGAACGTCGAGAGCGCGCTGACGCCGGACGAGAGCACGGCCATCGGGTGCGCGTCCCGGGGGAACCCGTCGAAGAAGCGGCGCATCTCCTCGCGGATGAGCGTGTGCTCCTTGATCGAGTCGGTGAACTCGTTCAGCTCGGCCTCGGCCGGCAGCTCGCCGTGAATGAGCAGGTACGCGACCTCGAGGAACGAGGACTTCTCGGCCAGCTGCTCGATCGGGTACCCGCGGTAGCGCAGGATGCCGGCGTCGCCGTCGATGTACGTGATCGCGGACGTGCAGGACGCGGTGTTCACGAACCCGGTGTCGAGGGTGACCTTGCCGGTCTTCGAGAGGAGCTTGCCGATGTCGAGGCCATCGGCGCCCTCGGAGGCCTCGCGCACGTCCAGGGGAAGGCGGTCCTCGCCGAACTCCAGCGTGTATGCGGGCTCGGGCTGCGGCGATCGAGCGTCCGTCATGGGTCCTCCCGGAAGATGGTGTCGAGCGGGCCGGCGCCGAACACCGGACTAATCGACGATCGGTGTCCAGAGTTGCAGGTCGGGGGCGGACCGGGCCATATCCGGGTGCTCAGGTGTGATCGGCGCCGCATTCGGGAACTCGCGGCGGTCTACTGTGGTCGGTCAAGGCCGCGCGCTTTCCGTCCGTAAATATCCCGGCGCGACCGAATTCGGCCGCGCCGGGTCTGGCACCGGGATCACCTCGACGCGAGCCACTCCCGGTACGTCGTCTTCGCGATCACCGCGTCGGCCGGAGCGACGATCGCGTCGCCCCGGACGGCCGCGAACAGGCCCGCGGTGTCGTCGGTCACCACGGTGCGGGCGTCGCCGCGCGCGGCCAGCGTGATCCGGCCCAGCTCGTCCAGGCCGAACACCTCCGGACCGGCGACGTTCCGGACGCCGTTCAGCGGAGCGCCCTCGCTGACGTCGGCCACCGCGGCGGCGACGTCGGCCGAGGCCATCGGCTGGATCCGGGTGGCCGGGAGCCGTACGGTCGTCTCGTCCGACGTCCACGACATCGTCGGCTCGACGAACTCGAAGAACTGCGTCGCACGCACGATCGAATACGGCACCGGCCCGGCCGCCAGGAGCTCCTCCTGCAGCACCTTGGCCCGGTAGTAGACCAGGTCCGGCACCAGGTCGACGCCCACGATCGAGAGGATCACCGCGTGCCCGACGCCCGCGGTGCCCGCGGCCGCCAGCAGGTTCTCCATCGTCGTCCGGAAGAACGCCGGGGACGCGTCGTCGAACGTCGGCGAGTTGGTGAGGTTGACGACGACGTCGGCGCCGGTCAGCGCCTCGGCCGGCCCCTGCCCGGTGAGCAGGTCGACCCCGCTGGACGGCGACAGCGGCACGGCCTCGTGCCCGCGGGTGGTCAACAGCGCCACGACCTGCGACCCGATCAGCCCGGTCCCGCCGACAACTGCGATCTTCATGATTCCGGCCTTCCGTGAGTAGAGCTTCCGGGAACGAGGACCGGACACCGGCCCCGGTTGTGACAGATCCGTCAACGTCGGCCTGCCGGTGCCGATCAGGGAGCACGTGGGGAAGCGCGGACGGGCCGGGGTGGCGCTGGTCGCTGCCGTGCTCCTGGCCGGGTGCCTCGTCACCTACGCGGCCTTCGACGCCGTCGACCGGGCCGAGAACCGGTACGCCGGGCAGGTCATGGACCGCTACGCCGACGAGGTGTCGGCCGCGGTCGACGACCGGGTCCAGCGCTACTCCGAGACGCTGCAGGGCCTCGCGTCGGCGGTCGGGGCCCAGTCCGACCTGCGCCGCGAGGACTACACCAAGATCACCGCCGGCCTGGACAGCTGGCTGTCGGGCGCGGCCGGCATCGGGTTCGCGGTGCCCGCCACCGCCGCCGACCTACCCGCCGTGCAGCGGACCTGGCGGGCCCATGGCGCCACCGGGCTCACGCTCCGGCCGTCGCCCGGCGTCGACCGGCACGTCTTCGTCGTCTTCGAACGTACGCTCGACGGACGCTCGGACATCGCCGGCCTCGACCTGGCCCAGCGGGCCGAGCCGGCCGAGGCGCTGCGCGAAGCGCAGCAGACCTCCGGGTTCACGATCAGCCCGGCCTACCACCTGCTCCGCGACCGGGCCCTCCCGGCCCGGGTCCAGCAGAACTCGCTGCTGTTCTGCGTGCCGGTCTACCGCGGGCTGGGCTCCGACGATCCGGACGTGTTCGTCGGCTGGATCACGATGCCGGTCCGCGGACAGGACTTCCTGACCAAGACGCTCAGCGACCGCGGCCAGGGCGCCGTCCAGGCCCGGCTCGCCCAGGTCGGGGCCGGCTCGCCGGTGCTCGCGAGCGTGTCCCCGGGCGTCCGCGTGCACGACGACGACCTCGTCCGACGTCGGACCGTCGTCGTCGGTCAACAGCGGTGGGAGCTGACGACGTGGCCGACCTCCCGGCTGCTGGCCGCCACCGACCGGGGCATGAGCCGGTTCACGCTCGCCGCGGGAGCGGCGCTGACGCTCATGCTGGCGGTCATGACCGGCGTACTGGCCGGTAGCCGGAGCCGGGCGCTGCAGCAGGTCGACCAGGCCACCGCGGCGCTGCGCCTCGACATCACCCGGCGCAAGCACGTCGAAGCTCAGCTGCGCGAACGCGAGCGGGAGCTGCACCACCTGGCGTTCCACGACCCGCTGACCGGCCTGGCCAACCGGACGCTGTTCTACGACCGGCTCATCCACGCGCTGGACACCCATGCCCGCAACGGCGGCCTGGTCGGGGTGCTGTTCGTCGACCTCGACGGGTTCAAGCAGGTCAACGACCGGCTCGGGCATGCGGCCGGCGACGTCGTGCTGCTCGAGGTGGCCGAGCGCCTGCGGACCGGCCTGCGGGCCGTCGACACGGTCGCCCGGTTCGGCGGCGACGAGTTCGCGATCCTGCTCGAGGGCCTGACGACGCCGGTCAACGCGCGGACGGCGGCCGAGCGCGTGATCGCCGACGTCCAGGCGCCGATCCTGATCGACGGGGCCCCGGCGCACGTCTCGGCCAGCATCGGGATCGCGATCGGCGGCCCCGGAGACGACGCCGACGACCTGATCCGGGAGGCCGACGCGGCGATGTACGAGGCCAAGAGCGCCGGCAAGAACTGCTACGTCGAGGCGTGAAGCAGCGTATCGGCGACCTTGTCGTGCAGGCCCTGGCGGCGCGGGTCGTTGACCATGACGAGGACCACCAGCACCAGGATCATCGGGATCACGATGCTGACGAGCAAAAACGCCTCGCGGGTGAACGCGCGCCCGACGGTGAGCGGGGTGCCGTCGGCCCGGGTGACGCGCAGGCCGAACAGCCGCTTGCCGGCCGTGGCGCCACGGGGGAGCACCAGCCAGCCGACGGTCCAGGCGGCCAGCAGGGCCGCTTCGATCCAGGACCCGGTGAGCCGGGTGATCGCCAACGTCACGCCGAGCCACACCCCGAGGTCGACGGCCCGGGCTCCGGCCCGGCGCACCAGGGGGACCGGCTGGTGGGCCGGGACGACCTCGACCCATTCGATTTGGTGCACACGACCCACACGACCGCGACCCCGCGTCGGTTCAGGTTTGCCCGGCGGCAGGATCGGTATTCGAACACCCATGGGACGGATCGCTGCCGAAGTGCTCATCGAACGACTGGCCGAGTGGGGCGTGGACACGGTCTACGGGCTGCCCGGCGACGGGATCAACGGGATCATGGAGGGGCTGCGGCGCCACTCCGACCGGATCCGGTTCGTGCTGGTGCACCACGAGGAGGCGGCGGCGTTCATGGCCACCGCCCACGCCAAGGCGACCGGCAAGCTCGGCGTGTGTCTGGCCACGTCCGGCCCGGGCGGGATCCACCTGCTCAACGGCCTCTACGACGCCAAGCTCGACCATGCGCCGGTGCTGGCGATCACCGGGCTGCAGGAGACCAGCGTGCTGGGCAGCGGCTACCAGCAGGAGGTCGCGCTCGACCAGCTCTACACCGACGTCGCCGAGTACAACCTCGTCGTCAACAACCCGGCCCAGCTGCCCGGCGTGGTCGACAACGCGATCCGGGCCGCGTACGCGCGCCGGGGCGTCGCGCACCTGACGTTCCCGAACGACGTCCAGGTGGCCGACGCGGACGCGGACCCGTACGCGCACGTGGCCCCGGCGAACCCGCCGGCGTCGGCGCCGATCTTCCTGCCGTCCCCCGGGCATCCCCGCGACGCCGACCTGAAAGCGGCGGCCGAGGTGCTCAACGCGGCGGCGAAGCCGGCGATCCTGGCCGGCGCGGGTGCGCTGCACGCCCGGGCCGAGGTCCTCGCAGTCGCGGACGCGCTCGGCGCCCCGGTGATCAAGACGCTGCCCGGCAAGGCCGTGATCCCGGACGACTCGGAGTACGCGGTCGGCGGCATCGGCCTGCTCGGCACCCGGCCCGGCGAGGAGCTGGTCGAGGACTGCGACACGCTGCTGATGGTCGGCACGAACTTCCCGTACACCAAGCACCTGCCCGAACCCGGCAAGGTTCGCGTCGTCCAGATCGAGGCGGACCCGATGCGGGCCGGAGCCCGCCTCCCGACCGAGGTGCCGATGATCGGCGACGCGGCCGAGGGGCTGGCCGCGCTCCTCCCGCTGCTGTCCCGCCGGGAGGACCGCGGGCACCTGGAGAAGTACCGCAGGAAGATGGACTCCTGGCGGGAGGACATGGCCGCGCTGGAGAACCCGGAGCGCTCGCCGATCGCCCCGCAGTACGCGGTCGGGGTGATCGACGACCTGGCGACCGACGACGCGATCCTGACCTGCGACTCCGGCACGGTCGCGACCTGGGCGGCCCGGCACTGGACGATCCGCGACCGGCGCGAGTTCTACCTCTCCGGCAACCTCGCGACGATGGCGGTCGGCCTGCCGTACGCGAACGCGCTGCAGCACGCCTACCCGGGACGGCAGGTCATCGCCTACGTCGGCGACGGCGGGTTCGCGATGCTGATGGCCGAGTTCCTCACCGCCGTGCAGCACCGGCTGCCGGTCAAGGTCGTGATCAACAACAACAACGCGCTCGGCCAGATCCTCTGGGAGCAGATGATCCTCGGCTTCCCCGAGCACGGCGTCCGGTACCCGCGTCCGGAGGGCGACTTCGCCGCCTGGGCCTCCGCCTGCGGCGGCTACGGCCGGAAGGTGACGGCCGGTTCCGACCTCCGCGAGGCGGTCGCGGAGGCTTTCGCGTTCGACGGTCCGGCCCTGGTCGATGTGGACGTCAACCCGGACGAGCCTCCGCTGCCGGGCAAGGTGGGGTACGAGCAGGCGTCGAAGTTCGCGCAGGCCTGGCTCAAGGGGCAGCCGAACAAGATCGCGACCGCCACGACGCTGTTCAAGGACAAGATCAGTCAGCTGGGGAAATAGCTGGCGGATGCCGCTCGGCGAGGCGAGGGAGACATCGTGGTGGTGTTGCGGTCGTTCGTAGTCGGGGTGGTGACCGGGGGGCGGTCGATGACCGGGCTGGCGGCCGCGGCCGGGTCCGGCGGGGACGGGCTGCCGAAGCCCCTGGCCTGGCTGGCCGGCGGCGGGCGCAGGGCGGTGCTGCTCGGGGCGCTGGGGGAGATCGTCGCGGACAAGCTGCCGGGAACGCCGAGCCGGCTGGCCCCGCCGGCGCTGGCCGGGCGGGTCGTGGTCGGGGCGGTCGCCGGGTTGCTGGTGGCGTCGCGGGCCGGGCGGAACCCGGTGGTGCCGGTGCTGGTCGCCGGGGCCGGTGCGGTCGCGGGCAGCGTGGCGGGGGCTCGGTGGCGCGCGTATGCCGCCGACCGGGGCTGGCCCGCGGTGCCGGCCGCGCTGGCCGAGGATCTCGCCGTCGTGACCCTGGCCGCCACCGTCCGCCGCTGACTCTCCTCTCGCCGAGCCGAGCCGAGCCGAGCCGAGCCGAGCCGCGCCGCGGCCGCGGGCCACCCCGCGGCTCGGCCGCGGGCGACGCGGGTCGGGGTTATCGGGTGGCGGGCGTGGCTAGGGTCGGGGCATGGGCGAATTCGTTCCGGCCGGTTTCGATCCTCCGTCCGCGCTCGTCACCGACGACTTCCGCCTCGAGCCACTCGACGACCAGCACAACGAACGCGACTACGACGCCTGGACGTCCAGCGTGGACTTCATCCACGCCCTTCCCGGCTTCGAGACCTGGAAATGGCCGAAGCCGATGAGCCGCGCCGAACTCGATCGGCCACTGTACGAGGCCGTGGCCCGCTGGCTCGAACAGTCCTGGCCGTTCGCCGAACTCGTCTACGCGCCCCGATGAGCCCCCGGACAGCCGACGGCAGCGCCGGGGACGCCGACTACGGACGCATCGGCGGCGCGTACTCCACCTACCGACGCCCCGACCCGAGGATCGCCGCCGCGATCGAGCACGCGCTCGGCCCGGCCCGGACCGTCCTCAACGTGGGCGCGGGCGCCGGGTCGTACGAGCCGGCCGGCCGGAGCGTCACGCCGGTCGAGCCGTCGGCCTCGATGCGCGCCCAGCGGCCGCCGACGCTGGCCCCGGCGATCGACGCGGTCGCCGAGCACCTCCCGTTCGCCGACGACGCGTTCGACGCGGCGATGACCACGTTCAGCGTCCACCAGTGGAGCGACCCGGCGGCCGGCCTCCGCGAGCTGCGCCGGGTCACCCGCGGTCCGGTCGCGGTCCTGACCAGCGACCCGGCCCTCCTCGACCGCTTCTGGCTGGCCGACTACGCCCCCGAGGTGATCCGGACCGAGGCCCGGCGGTACCCGCCGATCGACACGTTCCGGTCCGTGCTGGGCGACGTCGAGGTCGTGCCGGTCCCCATCCCGCTCGACTGCACCGACGGCTTCAACGAGGCCTACTACGGACGTCCGGAGATGCTGCTCGACCCGCTGGCCCGCTCGTCCTGCTCGGCCTGGGGTTTCGTGGACGACGTGACCGCGGGCGGATACGTGGCTCGTCTGACGTCGGCCTTGGAGGAGGGGACGTGGGACCGCGACCTCGGCCACCTACGGACCCAGCCGACGTTCGAGGGCTCGCTCGTCCTCGTCCTGAGCCCGGCTTGAGGTCGCAGGTCCTCGCAGAGGTCGCGGCCGACCTGGCCGCGCAGCACCCCGGCCACCCACTGCGAGTCGGCATCGACGGCGTCTGCGGCGCGGGCAAGACGACGTTCGCTCGGGAACTCCGGGACGCGGTCGAGACGGCCGGCCGCCCGGCGGTGCACGTCGACTCGGACGGGTTCCACCATGTGCGCGCACGCCGCTACCGACAGGGCCGGACCTCGGCGCGCGGCTATTACGAGGACGCCTACGACTTCGACGGTCTCGTGGCCCGGGTGCTCGAACCGCTCGGGCCGGGCGGCTCGCGGGAGTACGCGACCAGGATCCACGACCTGCGGTCGGACGAGGTCGTCACCGGCGAGACCGCGCGCTGCCCGGTGGACGCCGTTGTGCTGTTCGACGCGACCTTCCTCCAGCGCGACGGGCTGCGCGCATGCTGGGACGAGGTGATCTACCTGCAGTCCGACGAGGCTGCGGCGACCGCCCGGGGCATCGCGCGCGACGGGTTGCCGGCCGAGGCCTACGCGACCCGGTACCTGGCCGCGTGCCGTCTCTACCTGGCCGAACAGCGGCCGGCCGAGCGGGCGTCGATCGTCGTCGAGCACACCGACCCGGCCGCGCCGAGGATCACGGTACGGCGACGCTGACCTCGGTCGACTTCACCAGGGCGGTCACGCTCGCGCCGGCGGTCAGGGCGAGGTCCTCGGCGCCGTCGCGGGTGATCGCGGCGGTCAGCAGGCTGCCGTCGCCGAGCGTGATCTTCACGGTCGTCATCACCGCGCCGTGGTCGACGTCGGCGACGACGCCGGGCAGCTGGTTGCGGATGCTGATGCCGGACACCGGCCCGGTGGCCACCGCGACCTCGGTCGACTTGATCAGGACGTGCACGTCGGCGCCCTCGGCCAGGCCCAGCTCCTCGACCGCCTCGCCGGTGATCGCGGCCGTGATCTCGGGTCCGGACGCGAGCCGGACCTTGACCGTGCTCATGACCTCGCCCACGGCGACGGCGCTGACCGTCCCGGCGAACTGATTCCGAATGCTCAGACGCATACCGGATGCTAACCCGACCTTCGCCCGAGACTCCGGACCTCGCTGCCGAGGCGACTCGCCAGGTATGTGAGGCTTACTGACCGGAACGCCGAAACGCCACCCCGGGGGAGAACGACGCCATGGACATCGCCCGCAAAGGTCCCGGGGTCGGGGCCCTGATCCCGCGCGCCCGCCTCACCACCACCGCGCCCCGCCAGAGCCTCAACGGCACCTGGCAGTTCCGCGTCCACCCGGCCCTCGCGGTCGCCCCGGACGACTACTGGAGCGGCACCGGCGAGTGGGGCTCGATCCCGGTCCCGGCCCACTGGGTCCTCGAGGGCCACGGCGCCCCCGCCTACACGAACGTCCGCTTCCCGTTCCCGATCGACCCGCCGAACCCGCCGGACGAGAACCCGATCGGCGACTACCGGCTGGTCTTCGACGCCGACCCGGCCCTGGCCGGAAAAGCCGCGGTCCTGCGCTTCGACGGCATCGAGTCGGCCGCCGAGGTCCGCCTCAACGGCCACGTCCTCGGCGAGACCCGCGGCAGCCGGCTGACCCACGAGTTCGACGTCACCGGGAAGCTCACCGCGACCGGCAACGTGCTGGCCGTCCGCGTCGCGCAGTTCTCCGACGCGAGCTACCTCGAAGACCAGGACATGTGGTGGCTGCCCGGCATCTTCCGCGACGTCGAGCTGGTCGCGATCCCGGAGCACGGCCTGTACGACGTCTTCGTGGTGGCCGACTACGACCCGGCCGCGGCGACCGGCTCGGTCCGCCTCACGCTCACGGCCAACGACGGGACGCCCGGCCGGGCCACGCTCGAGGTCCCCGAGCTGAGCCTCCGCGCCGAGATCGACGGCGAGGCCACGCTCGACGCGGGCTCGGTCGAACCCTGGTCGGCCGAGAACCCCCGCCTCTACGACGCCACGCTCACCACCCCGGACGAGCGGGTCAGCCTCCGCCTGGGCTTCCGCCGGGTCGAGGTGCGCGACTCCGTGCTGCTGATCAACGGCGCGCCGCTGCAGTTCCGCGGGGTCAACCGGCACGAGCACGACCCCTCGCGCGGGCGCGCGGTGCCGCTCGAGACCGCCCGGGCCGAGCTCGAGCTGATGAAGCGGCACAACATCAACGCGGTGCGGACCTCGCACTACCCGCCGCACCCGGGCCTGCTCGACCTCACCGACGAGCTCGGCCTCTACGTCATCCTCGAGTGCGACCTGGAGACCCACGGTTTCGTCGAGGTCGGCTGGCGCGACAACCCCAGCGACGACCCGGCCTGGGAGTCCGCCTACCTCGACCGCATGCAGCGCACCGTGCACCGCGACAAGAACCACGCCAGCATCGTGTTCTGGTCGCTGGGCAACGAGGCCGGGCACGGTGCGAACCTCGAGGCCATGTCGGCCTGGACCAAGGCGTTCGACCCGTCCCGGCTCGTCCACTACGAGCACGACTGGGACTCGACCTACGTCGACGTGTACTCGCGGATGTACGCCACCCACGACGAGGTGAAGAACATCGGCGAGGAGGTCCTGAGCCCGGCGCCGTACGGCGCCACCCCGGCCGAGCTCCACCGTCGCAGCCTGCCGTTCATCCAGTGCGAGTACGCGCACGCGATGGGCAACGGGCCCGGCGGGCTCGAGGAGTACCAGGAGCTCTTCGACCGCTACCCGCGGCTGGCCGGCGGCTTCATCTGGGAGTGGATCGAGCACGCGATCGCGGTCGTCGAGAACGGGCAGCGCCGGCTGCTGTACGGCGGTGACTTCGGCGAACAGACGCACGACGGCAACTTCGTCACCGACGGACTGGTCAGCGCCGACCGTGAGCCCCGCCCCGGCCTCACCGCGCTCGCGCACTGGTTCGCGCCGGTCCGGATCGAGGTGACCGAGGACGCCATCCGGATCGAGAACCGGTACGCGCTCGTCGGCCTCGACCACCTGCGGTTCGTCTGGCGGGACGCCGACGGGGCCGAGGGCACGCTGAAGGTGCCCACGGTCGGCCCGGGCGAGACCGTCGAGGTCCCCGCACCGGACGGGAACGCCACGCTCACGGTCGAGGCCGTGCTCGCCGAGGCGACGGCCTGGGCCGGGGCCGGCCACGTCGTCGCCCGCGGTCAGTTCGTCCGGCTCGCGCCGGCCGCGCGCCCGCGCGAGACGACCGTCCCCGACCGGGCCGCGTTCGACCCGATCTCGATGCGCCTGCGGACGCTCGGCGGGCTGAGCTTCGAGGGCCCGGTCCCGAGCCTGTGGCGCGCGCCCACCGACAACGACCGCTACCCCGGCCGCGACGAACCCGACCTCCCGCCGTACGCCGAACGCTGGGCCGAGGCCGGGATCGACCGCGTCCGTACGCGGCTGGTCACGGCCATGAACGAAACGACCTTCCTGCGGACGCTCCACCGCACCGCGCCCCCCGGCCGGGACTTCGCGGTCGACGCCGACCTGCACTGGCGCCAGGTGCGTCCGGACGTGGTGCTGGTCGACGTCACGCTGACCCCGCGCGGGCCGTGGCCGACCGAGTGGGCGCGGCTGGGGCTCGACCTGGTGCTGCCGGGGCGTCCGACCGGTCTGGACTGGGACGGGCTCGGCCCCGGGCCGGCCTACCCCGACCTGGCCGCCGGTACGTACCACGGACGGCACCACGCGGACGCGGACGAGCTGTTCACGAACTACGTGCGGCCGCAGGAGAGCGGCGCCCGGCGCGGGGTGCGATCGGCGGCGATCGCGACGTCGGCGGGCGGGCTGCGGGTCACGGTCGTCGAGGGCGGAGCCGAGGAGATCGCGGTGACCGTGTCGCCGTGGAGCCGGACGGCGCTCGCGACGACGCTGCACCACCACGACCTGGTCGCCGACGGGAACACGCACGTCTCGCTCGACCTCGCGCAGTCCGGGCTCGGCACCGCGACCTGCGGGGTCGGCGTGCTGCCGCGGTACCGGTTGCCCGCGCGGCCTGGCCGGGTGTCGTTGTTGCTGGAAGCCTGGACGGTGTGAAGGTACGGATCGGGGTAGGTACCGGGTCGCTTCCGGCCGCCGAGCTGGCGCCGCTGGCGGCCCGGCTCGAGGAATTGGACGTCGACTCGCTCTGGCTGTCCGAGCAGGTCTCGGCGCGGTCGGTCGACCCGATGGCCGGGATGGCGTTCGCGCTGGCCCGGACGTCGCGGTTGAAGGTGGGCACGGGCGTGGTCGTGCTGCCCGGGCGCAACCCGGTGCTGTTCGCCAAGGAGCTGGCGTCGCTCGCGCTGCTGGCCCCTCGCCGGGTGTTGCCCGCGGTGGGGCTGGGCCCGGCGCGGGCGGCCGAGCGCGGGGCGTTCCCGGTGCCGGCCGGTCGCCGCGGCGCGGTGTTCGACGAGGCCCTGACCGTCGTGCGCCGGCTGCTGACGTCGGACTCGGTGACGTTCGCGGGCGAGTTCTTCGCGTTCGAGAACCTGAGCATCGGCGAGCGCCCGGCCCGGGCACCGGATCTCTGGCTGGGCGGGGCGGTGCCGGCCGCCCTCGAGCGCGTCGGCCGCTTCGGCGACGGCTGGCTGGCCAGCCGCCTCACGGTCGACGAATGCGCGGCCGGCATCGAGGCGATCAACGCGGCGGCCGCGCGGGCCGGACGCGAGATCGAGCAGGACCACTTCGGTCTGAGCCTGCCGGTGGCCTTCGACGCGCTCCCGGACGCGTTCGTCGAGGCTCTGCGAAGCCGCCGCCCGGGGGTGGATCCGGCCTCTCTGGTTCCGATCGGCTGGCCGGCGATCCGCGAGCTGATCACCCGCTACGTCGAGGCCGGCGTCACGAAGTTCGTCCTCTACCCGATCCTCGGCCCGGGCGGCTGGGACGCCTTCCTCGACGAATTCCTCGAGCACGCCCGCCCGCTGGAGACGCCCGCCTGACGCCGTCGGTCGTACGTAGCAGTGCGTATTTCGGCCCGCCCGCCGCACCCCGATCCTGGCCTGGACACAGGGAGCGGGGGAAGCCATGACCAGGGTGATCACGATCGTGATCGGGCTCGTAGTGGCGGGCGTCGTCGCGTACAGCCTGATCGGAATCATCGTCGAGAGCGTCGACCCGAGCGCGCCCTCGTGCGGCTCGGAGCAGCCGTGCCCGAATCCGTCGATCGATGACGGTGCCGGCAGCTGGAATCCCGACGACCGGAATCAGGACGACCGGGAGCGCGGGCCGGTCGATCGGGTGCCGGAGCGCGGGCGTCCGTGACGGGGGCCGCGTAGGGTGGTCCGATCGTCGACGGCAGGCGGTGGCCGATCATGTACCGCAGCGCTACGGACCTGGCTCTGGACTTCAGCTGGCGGCTGGCCGGTGCGTCGACCCCGGTGGATCTGGAGAGCTCGGCCAGCGAGTGGCTCTCTCGGACACTGGGCGTCGACTACGCGGGCTTCACCGATCTCCGCCGGGCATCGATGTGGACGGTCCGGCTCCGGCTCCATCCGCGGGACCGGATGACGTCGGCCGCCGAGACGGCGGTCAACGCGCTGTTGCGCGAGGAGGGAATCGCCGGGTATCCGCTCTTCACGCACTACCTGCGACAGCCCGCGGACCGAGCGCCGCGGCGGACGAGCGATCTGGTGTCCGATCGGAACTGGACCCGCACCCGTACCTACGAGGTGCTGAAGCCGGTCGGCGGCCGACGGGTGCTCGCGCTGCTCGTCGGTACCCGCGCCGGAGGCCTGGACGCGTTCATGGCCAGCCGCAGCGGGCGCGACTTCAGCGACGACGCGATGGACGTCGCCCGGGCGGTGCAGCCGGTGCTCGTGGCCGCGCACCACCTCGTGCGCGGCCCGCGGATCTCCGCCGTGGCGGCCGAGCGGGCCCGGCTGACCCCGGCGGAGTCGCAGATCGTGGCCCTCCTGACGGCCGGCCTGACCGCCGAGGCGATCGCCCGGGTCCGTCGGGTGAGCCCCCGGACCGTGCACAAGCAGCTCGAGCACCTCTACGCCAAGCTCGGCCTGCACGACCGTCTCCAGGTAGCGGCCTACGCCCGCCGGACCGGCCTGGTCGAGGAACCCGCCCCGCCGTGACCCGAACCCCCGCGGCCGGTCAGCTACCGATGGCCGAGACGATCTGCTGATAGTCCTTGGCGACCCCGGCCGCGTCGTCGGCCAGCTGTTTCACGCTGCCACCCGCGGTGACCCACTTGTTGAGGATCGTCTGGAACGAGTCGGGGCTCGGCGTGTGGAACAGATGGACGTGCGTGGCCCGCACGATGTCGGCCGCCGCGTAGGTGGTCGACCAGGGATCGTGCCGGTCGGAGGTGCCGATCCACCGTCCGTCGACGCCGTAACGGTGCAGGTACGGCTGGGTCGGCGGGCTCGGCACGATCGGGTTGTCGGCGGCGTCGGCCAGCACCGCGGTCACGGCCCCGTGGAAACCGCCGAGGTCGGTCACCGTGAACGTGCGGGTGATCGCCGACAGCACCCCACCCGACACGGTGACCCCGCCGACGGTCTGCATGTAGTGGCCGGCGCCGAGGAACTGGTCGCCGGAGTCGAAGTGGGCCGCCGGCAGCGACTGCTCCGGCGCCACCCCCTCCGCGACCGTTCCCTCCGGCAGACCGGCGAGGTCCGCCTCGGACACGTCCATGACGTCGTTGGCCTGATCGAGCCGGTACCGCCTCCCGTTCGCCACCACGTACAACGTCCCGTCCGGCCCGCGGAGGTACTGGCCGGTCGTTAAGCCCAGTGTTGCGGTCATCAGTCGTCCTTCCCTCGTGACTCGGAACGACGATCAGCCTCGTGGCCGGCGGGCCCGGGGTGAATACGCAGTCGTGCGTACGCCCGTCAGTGCGACTCGCGGAGGACCTCGGCTCCGCTGCTGCCCCTCAGGAAGTCCAGGTCGGCCCCCTGGTCGGCCTGTTGGACGTGGTCGATGTAGAGGCGTTCCCAGCCCCTCGCCGGGGCGGCGAAGTTCTGCGTGTCCGGTGCCCGGCGGGCCAGCTCGTCCGGCGGCACGTCGACGTCGATGCGCCGGGCTTCCACGTCCAGAGTGATCCAGTCACCGGTCCGGACCAGGGCCAGCGGGCCGCCGGCGGCGGCCTCCGGCGCCACGTGCAGCACGACGGTGCCGTAGGCGGTACCGCTCATCCGGCCGTCGCAGACGCGCACCATGTCCCGCACGCCCTCCGCGAGCAGCTTCTTCGGCAGCGGCATGTTCGCGACCTCGGGCATCCCCGGGTAGCCCCGCGGCCCGCACCCGCGCAGGACCAGCACCGACGACGCGTCCACGTCCAGCGACGGGTCGTCGATGCGGGCCTGGAAGTCCTCGATCGAGTCGAACACCACGGCCCGGCCGCGGTGCCGGAGCAGGTGCGCCGAGGCCGCGGCCGGCTTGATCAGCGCCCCGGACGGCGCCAGGTTGCCCCGCAGCACCGCGATACCTCCCTCGGCCACCAGCGGCGCGTCGCGCGGCCGGATCACTTCCGGATCCCAGATCGGGGCGTCGTCCAGGTAGTCGACGAGGGGCTTGCCGGTGATGGTCAGCGCGTCGGCGTCGAGAAGGTCGCGGACCTCGCGCAGGACGGCCCGCAGCCCACCGGCGCGGTGGAAGTCCTCCATCAGGAAACGGCCGGCCGGCAGCAGGTCGACCAGCACCGGGACGCGGGACCCGATCCGGTCGAAGTCGTCCAGCGTGAGGTCGAGGCCGAGACGGCCGGCGATCGCGAGGAGGTGCACCACCGCGTTGGTGGAGCCGCCGATCGCGGCCAGCGCCACGATCGCGTTCCGGAAGCTTCCCGCGGTGAGGAACGTCGACGGCCGGCGGTCTTCGGCGACGAGGGAGACGGCCAGCCGGCCGGTGCCGTGGGCGGCCTCCAGCAGACGGCTGTCCGGCGCCGGGGTGCCGGCGACGCCCGGGACGACCGTGCCGAGCGCCTCCGCGACCAGCGCCATCGTCGACGCGGTGCCCATCGTGTTGCAGTGGCCGCGGCTGCGGATCATCGCGGACTCCGACCGGATGAAGTCGGACTGCGAGAGCGTGCCCGCGCGGACCTCCTCGGACAGCCGCCAGACGTCGGTGCCACAGCCCAGCGGGACGCCCCGGAACGTGCCGTTGAGCATCGGCCCGCCCGGCACGACGACGGCCGGGATGTCGACCGACGCGGCCGCCATGAGCAGCGACGGGATCGTCTTGTCGCACCCGCCGAGCAGCACGACGCCGTCGATCGGGTTGGCCCGGAGCATCTCCTCGGTGGCCATCGCGGCCAGGTTGCGCCAGAGCATCGCGGTGGGGCGGACGTTGGTCTCCCCGAGCGAGACGACGGGCAGCTCGAGCGGGATGCCCCCGGCCTCGTAGACGCCGTTCTTGACCGACGCGGCGACCTCGGTGAGGTGGGCGTTGCACGGGGTCAGGTCGGACGCGGTGTTGGCGATCGCGATCTGCGGACGGCCCTCGAACGCGTCGGACGGAACCCCGCGGCGCATCCAGGCGCGGTGGATGTAGGAGTTGCGGCTCTCGCCGGCGTACCAGTCAGCACTGCGGAGCTTCATCGCTGCCGTTCCTTCCCGAGCGGACGCTGTCCTCAGTCTCGCCGGTCCGCCCGATCTGTGCAGGCGTTACCAGCCCAGTGTCGGTGTGGGTGGATGATCCGTGCATGAGAGCGTTCGTGCTGGCGGGGCCGGGCCAGGGTTCGGTGGAGGACGTGCCGCCTCCGGTGGCCGGGCCCGGCGAGGCGGTGATCGACGTCGAGCGGGTGGGGGTGTGTGGCACCGACGTCGAGTTCTTCAGCGGGGAGATGGCGTACCTGCACCAGGGGCACGCGGTCTACCCGATGCGGCTGGGGCACGAGTGGTGCGGGGTCGTGTCGTCGGTGGGTCCCGGCGTCGAGGACGCCTGGGTCGGACGGCGGGTCATGGGCGACACGATGCTGGGGTGCGGGTCGTGCCGCCGGTGCGTCCGAGGGCATCAGCACACGTGCGAGGCCCGGCAGGAGGTCGGGATCCGCGGCGGGCGGGCCGGGGCGCTGGCCGAGCAGCTGGCGGTGCCCGTATCGTCGCTGCACGGGCTGCCGGACAGCGTGGACCCGGTGGCCGGGGCGCTGGTCGAGCCGGGCGGGAACAGCCTGCGGGCGGCCCGGGCGACGCAGGCCGGGCCGGGGGACCGGGTGCTGGTGCTGGGGCCCGGCGCGATCGGGCTGCTCGTCGCGATGTTCCTGCGGGCGGCCGGGGCCGAGGTGCACCTGCTCGGGCGTCCGGGCGACGATTTCGCCGGCCGGCTGGGGTTCGGGGACGTCTGGACCGAGGCGACGCTGCCGTCGATGCCGTTCGACGCGGTCGTGGACGCGTCGAACGCGGCGCATCTGCCGGCGCTGGCGCTGGACGTGGTGGAGCCGGGTGGGCGGCTGGTGTACATCGGGCTGTCCGGGGCGCCGAGCCTGCTCGACACCCGCACGCTGGTGCTGAAGGACGTGACCGCGGTCGGGATCCTGTCGGCGTCGCCCGGGCTGGCGGACTGCATCGACGCGTACGCCCGGGGCGCGGTCGATCCGCGGCCGCTGGTGGCCGCGACGGTCGGGCTCGACGGGGTGGCCGAGGTGCTGGCCGGGGTTCGTCCGGCCGGCGGCGGGCCCAAGATCCACGTGGACCCCTCCCGCTAGGGGACGTCGTCGGCGCGGAAGACGCGGAGCTGGAGGGCGAGCGTCGAGTAGTAGCCGACGAGCGTGGTCAGCTCGAACACGGCGGGTTCGCCGAGGACCCGCTTCGCCCGGGCGTAGGCGTCGTCGTCCAGGTCTTTCGTGGTGAGCAGGGTGGTGCTCAGGTCGAGGACGGCCTGTTCGACGGGGTCGTCGAGGGCGGCCGGGGTGTGGTCGCGGATCGCGGTGACGACCTCGTGGGGGAGTCCGGCGTGGGAGGCGACCGCCTCGTGGGCGTAGCGCTCGAAGCGGCTGTCCCAGTGCGCGGCGACGGCCAGGATCGCGATCTCCCGGGCCCGGTCGGACAGCTCGCCGCCGTAGCGGATACCGGCGCCGAGGGCTTGGAGCTTCTCCCCGATCGATGGCGACAACAGCATCGCGTTGAACGGGCCGAGCAGGCCGCCGTCGTCGTCGGTGAGGCGGAACAGCGCCGGCCCCTGGGCCCGGGGACCGCCGACGATCTCGTCGTAGAGGCGCCGCTCCTCGCCGGCGAGCTCCTCCGGAGCCCGCCGGGGAATCCGGCCGCTCACCTGCGGCCCCCGCCGCTCTCCTCCAGCGCGTGACGCAGCCACCGGGCCGACGAGCTCACGTGGAGTAACGCGGCGGCCCGGGCCAGCTCGGGATCGCCGCTGGCCAGCGCGTCGTAGATGGCCTGGTGCTCGGCGAGCGTCGTCGCCGAGGCGTCGGCCATGAGCAGACCTCGCCACACGCGGGCGCGCGCCGTCCGGCCGGACAGGCCGTCGAGCACCGAGGTGAGCGACTGATTCCCGGTGGCCGCCACCACCGTCCGGTGGAAGTCCATGTCGTAGCGGACGAGTTCCTCGGCGTCGGCGGCGGCCGCGCGCATCCGGCCGAGCAGGAACTCCAGCTCGGCGAGCCCGTCCGGCGTGATTCGGAGCGCTGCGACCGACGTCGCGGCCGGCTCGAGCATCGAGCGGATCTCCATCACCTCGAGCAGCGTGTCGTCGCGCAGCAGGTCGACGGCCGAGCCGAGGCCGGCCAGCAGCAGCCCGGGCGCCAGGCTCGTGACGTACGTGCCGTCGCCCGGGCGGGCGTCGAGCACCCGCGCGAACTGCAGCGCCTTCACCGCCTCGCGCATCGAGTTGCGGGAGATCCCGAGCTCGGCGGCGAGCTGGTTCTCCGGAGGCAGCCTGCTCCCGGGCACGAGCTCCCCGGATTGGATCAGCCCGCGGATCCGGGCGATCGCGTCATCGGTCAGCGACAAAGAACCCACCTCCAGACACGAAAACATCCTAGGTCTAGCGAGAGCGCCTGCGAGAGGTGTAAACATCGGATGTCTCGTCGCCGGATGAGACGCCGGTCACGGTTAAACGCCCGGAGTATCCCCAGATCGATCGGAGGATTGCTCAGTGACGAGCACGATCGTCGGCCTGGAAACGCGCGATGTGCGGTTCCCGACCTCCCGTTCTCTCGACGGCTCGGACGCGATGAACCCGCAGCCCGACTACTCCGCCGCCTACGTGGTGCTGCGCACCAGCGACGGAGACGAGGGCCATTCGCTGGTGTTCACGATCGGCCGGGGCAACGACGTGCAGGTCGCGGCGATCCAAGCACTGGAGCCGCTGGTCGTCGGGCTGCCGGTCGACCCGACGCTGGCAGACCTCGGAGGGTTCGCCCGCCGGATCTCGGGCGACAGCCAGTTCCGGTGGCTCGGCCCGGACAAGGGCGTGATCGCGATGGCGTCCGGAGCGATCGTCAACGCGGCCTGGGACCTGCGGGCCCGCCGCGAGAACAAGCCGCTCTGGCGGCTGCTGGCCGAGATGAGCCCGGAGCAGATCGTCGACCTCGTCGACTTCCGGTACCTCCGCGATGCGCTGACGCCGGCCGAGGCGCTGGAGATCCTGCGGGCCGACGGCCGGGACGTCCGGCAGCAACGGCTGCTCGACAGCGGCTACCCGGCCTACACGACGACGCCCGGCTGGCTCGGCTACGACGACGAGAAGCTGGCCCGCCTCTCCAAGGAAGCCGTGGCCGACGGCTTCGGGATGATCAAGCTCAAGGTGGGCGGCGACCTCGACGACGACCGGCGGCGACTCCGGATCGCCCGCGAGGCGGTGGGCCCCGACCTGCCGATCGCGGTCGACGCCAACCAGGTCTGGGGCGTCGGCGAGGCGATCGAGTGGATGACCGCCCTCGCGCCCCACGGCCCGTACTGGATCGAGGAGCCGACGTCACCGGACGACGTGCTCGGCCACGCCCGGATCCGCGAGGCCGTGACGCCGATCAAGGTCGCGACCGGCGAGCACGGCGCCAACCCGGTGCTGTTCAAGCAACTGCTCCAGGCCCAGGCGGTCGACGTCGTCCAGATCGACGCGACCCGGGTCGGCGGCATCAACGACAACGTCGCGATCCTGCTGCTGGCCGCGAAGTTCGGCGTCCCGGTGTGCCCGCACGCCGGCGGCGTCGGCCTGTGCGAGATGGTGCAGCACCTGGCGATGTTCGACTACGTCGCGGTCTCCGGGACGCAGGCCGACCGCCGCATCGAGTACGTCGACCACCTGCACGAACACTTCGTCGACCCGGTCGTGGTACGCGGCGGACGGTACCTCACCCCGACCGCGCCCGGAGCCGGCGCCCGCATGCACGCGTCCTCACTGGCGCAGTTCACGTATCCCGACGGCCCCGCCTGGGCCTAGAAACATTTCCGCACCGACGAAGGAGTCCCCGTGCGAATGCTTCGATTAGTGGCCGTCGCGCTCGCGGCGACCGTGCTGGCCGCCTGTAACTCGTCCACCGGGAGCTCGGGCAGCAGCTCCGACCCGGTCATCGGCTCCGACTACCCCCGGTCGGACACCGACTTCTGGAACGCCTACGTGCGGTACAGCCCGCAGGAGGCCAAGGAACTCGGCATCAAGAACCTCAAGACGACGAACTCCGAGAACGACATCGCCAAGCTCACCGCGAACGTCCAGACGCTGCTCAGCCAGGGCGCGAAGGGCATCGTGATGGCGCCCCAGGACACCGCGGCCGTCGCGCCGACGCTGCAGCAGCTGGAGTCGAAGAAGGTCCCGGTCGTCACGATCGACACCCGGCCCGACACCGGCAACGTGTTCATGGTCGTCCGGGCCGACAACCGGGCCTACGGCGAGAAGGCCTGTCAGTTCCTCGGGACGAAGCTGCAGGGCAAGGGCAAGGTCGTCGAGCTGATGGGCGACGTCGCGTCGATCAACGGCCGCGACCGCACCGAGGCGTTCAACGAGTGCATGAAGAAGAACTTCCCCGGCATCCAGGTCTTCGCCGAACCGTCCAAGTGGGACGGCGCGACCGCGGCGAACCAGCTGCAGACCCGGCTGGCCGCGCACCCGGACATCAAGGGCGTCTACATGCAGGCGAGCTTCGCGCTCTCCGGAACCCTGCAGGTGCTCAAACAGCGCGGGCTCCTGGTCGAGCCGGAGGACCCGAAGCACGTCTTCATCGTCTCCAACGACGGGATCCCCGAGGAGCTCAAGGACATCGAAGCGGGCCAGATCGACGCGACGGTCTCCCAGCCGGCCGACCTGTACGCGAAGTACGGCCTGTACTACGTGCAGCAGGCCATCGCCGGCAAGACGTTCAAGCCCGGCCCGACCGACCACGACAGCACGATCATCAAGGTCCGCGACGGGGTGCTCGAGGACCAGTTGGCCGCGCCGCTCGTGACCAGGGACGGCGCGACGATCGGCGGCGAGAAGACGCTCAAGTTCGACGACAAATCACTCTGGGGCAACAGTGTTAGTTGAGGCCTCGGGCATCACGAAGCGCTACGGGTCCACCGTCGCGCTGCGGGACGCCGGGCTCGTCGTGCGGGCCGGCGCCACCCACGCCCTGGTGGGGCGGAACGGCGCCGGCAAGTCGACGCTGGTCAGCATCCTGACCGGACTGCAGGCCCCGGACGAGGGCACGGTGACCTTCGAGGGCGTGCCGGCCCCGCCGCTGGCCGACCGCAACGCCTGGCGGCGTCACGTCGCCTGCGTCTACCAGAAGTCGACGATCATCCCGTCGCTGACCGTGGCCGAGAACCTGTTCCTCAACCGGCAGAGCCGGTTGATCAAGTGGTCGGCTCTCCGCCGGTCGGCGGCTGAGCTCCTGGCCACCTGGGACGTGGACGTCGACGTCACCCGGCCGGCCGGCGAGCTGACCGTGGAGCAGCGGCAACTGGTCGAGATCGCCCGGGCCCTCTCGTACGACGCCCGGTTCATCATCCTCGACGAGCCGACCGCGCAGCTGGACGGGCCGGCGATCAACCGGCTGTTCGACCGGATGCGCGGCCTGCAGGAGAAGGGCATCACGTTCCTGTTCATCAGCCACCACCTGGAGGAGATCTACCGGGTGTGCGACGAGGTGACGGTGTTCCGGGACGCCCGGCACATCGTCACCGGGCCGGTCGCCGACCTGCCGGCCACCGAGCTGGTGAAGGCCATGACCGGCGACGCGACGACGCTCACCGACCGGCCGGCCCGGACGCCGGTCCCGGCCGGGACCCCGGCCGTGCTGGAGGTCCGCGACCTGCGGACGTCCGACGGGCCGCCGGTCTCGTTCCGGGTCGCGGCCGGCGAGGTCGTCGGGCTGGCCGGCGGCGGCGGGAGCGGGAAGCGGGAGATCGCCGAGGCCGTGGTCGGCCTGCGGCGGGCCCGGGCCGGGACCGTGTCGGTGGGCGGCCGGGTGCTGAAGCCGGGCAGCGTCCCGGCGTCGCTGGCCGCCGGGGTCGGGTTCGTGCCGCAGGACCGGCACGCGTCCGGCTTCGTGGCCGATCTGTCGATCGGCGAGAACCTGACGATGACGGTCCCGGAGCGGCTCGGCCGGTTCGGGACGATCTCGACGGCCCGCCGCGACCGGCTGGCCGAGACGTTGATCGACGACCTGGCCGTGAAGACGCCGGGGCCGTCGCTGCCGGTGTCGGCGCTGTCCGGCGGCAACCAGCAGAAGGTCGTGATGGGACGGGCGCTGGCCAACGACCCGAAGCTGCTGGTGCTGATCCAGCCGACGGCCGGGGTCGACGTCCGGTCGAAGGAGACGCTGCTCGGCGTCGTCGACCGGGTGCGCTCGGGCGGGACGGGCGTGCTGGTGGCGTCGGACGAACTGGACGACCTGCGGACCTGCGACCGGGTGCTGGTGCTGTTCCAGGGCCGGCAGGTGGCCGAGTTCGGCAACGAGTGGAACGACCACGACCTGGTCGCGGCGATGGAAGGGGTTGGCCTTGATGAGTGACGCCTCGACCGGCAACGCCAGGTCCGCAGCGACCGACGCGTCGGTGCGGCCCGCGCCCGGGAGCGGCGCCGAAGCGCCCGCGAGCGGCGACGAAGCGCTCGCGCCCGCGAGCGGGGGCGGAGCGGCTGAGCCCGCGAGCGGGGGCGGAGCGGCCGCGGTGGGCGGGCGGCGGCTCGCGCTCGCCCGGCTGCGCGACCTGGCCCTCGTGCCCGCGATCATCGGCATCGCGATCGTGGGCTACTTCGTCAACCCGGTCTTCCTCAGCTCCGACAACCTCATCAACATCCTCCAGACCATGGCCGAGATCGGCCTGCTCGTCCTGGCCCAGACCCTGGTCCTGATCGCCGGGAAGATGGACCTCTCGCTCGAGTCGACGTTCGGCCTCGCGCCGGGCCTGGCCGCCTGGCTGATCGTCGAACCGGGCGTGACCCACGGCCTCGGCGCGGCCCCGGGCTGGGCCGGCGTGCCGATCACGCTGGCCGCCGGCGCGGTCATCGGCCTGATCAACGGGCTGCTCATCGTGCGGTTCCGGCTGAACGGGTTCGTCGTCACGCTGGGCATGCTGATCGTCCTGCGCGGGCTGCTGACCGGCATCTCCGGCGGCCAGACGTTCTTCGGCCTCCCGCCGTCGATGATGTACCTCGGGTCCACGGTCTGGCTCGGCGTGCCGGTCTCCGTCTACGTGTGCTTCGCGCTGTTCGCGCTGGGGATCGTCGCCCTGGGCTACACCCGGGCCGGACGGTCGCTGTACGCGATCGGCGGGAACCCCGACGCGGCCCGGGCCGCGGGCATCCGGACCGACCGGATCCTCTGGGCGGTGCTGGTGCTCGCGAGCATGCTGGCCGCGCTGGGCGGGCTGATGCTCTCCGGGCGGCTCGCGTCGGTCGCCGCGGCCCAGGGCAACGGCGCGATCTTCACCGTGTTCGCGGCCGCGGTCATCGGCGGGGTGAGCCTCAACGGCGGCAAGGGCACGGTATTCGGCGCGTTCACCGGCATCCTGCTGCTGTACGTGATCCAGAACGTGCTGACGCTGGCCGGCGTGCCGGCCCAGTGGATCGCCGCGCTCAACGGCGCGATCATCCTGTGCGCGCTGATCGTCTCCCGGATCACCAGCGGGCAGGCCCAGGAATGATCAGTGCGCTCGGGCTGGGCGCCGCCGAACTCGGGGGCGAGTACGGACCGATGGCGCCGGCCACCGCGCAGGAGATCGTGCGTACGGCGCTGGACTGCGGGATCACGTTCATCGACGTCTCGCCGTACTACGGCCGGACCCGCGCGGAGACCGTCCTCGGCGATGCGCTGCGCGGGGTGCCCCGCGACTCGTACGTCCTCGCGACCAAGGTCGGCCGCTACGACGTCGACGAGTTCGACTTCTCGGCCGCGCGGGTCGTGCGGAGCGTCGAGGAGAGCCTGCGCCGGCTGCGCACCGACCACATCGACCTGATCCAGTGCCACGACATCGAGTTCGGCTCACTCGACCAGGTCGTCTCCGAGACGCTGCCCGCGCTTCGCGGGCTGCGGGAGAAAGGCCTGGTCGGAGCCGTCGGCATCACCGGCTTCCCGCTCTCCGCGCTGGTTTCGGTCGCCGGGCGGGCGCCCGTCGACACGGTCCTCTCCTACTGCCACTACAACCTGCTCATCCGGACGCTCGGCGAGCGCGTGCCGTTCTTCGCCGACCGGAAGATCGGGGTCCTGAACGCGTCGCCGCTGGGGATGGGGCTGCTCACCGAGGCCGGTCCGCCGGGCTGGCACCCGGCGTCGGACGAGATGCGGGCGGCGTGCCGTCGGGCGGCCGAGTTCTGCCGTCGGCAGGGCGCGTCGATCGTCCGCCTGGCCTTGCAGTTCGCGATGACGCTGCCCGGCGTGACGTCGACGATCGTCGGAGCGTCGGACGCGGAATCCGTCCGGCGGAACGCGGAGTGGGCCGCGGAGCCGGTCGACGCGGACCTGCTGGAGGCGGTGGAGAACATCCTCGCGGACGTGCGGGACGCGGAGTGGCCGGTGGGGCGGCCGGAGAACCGCACGTGATCGTCGACGCGCACCAGCACCTGTGGGATCCGCGCACGGCGGACTACCCGTGGCTGGAGCCCGGGGTGCTCGACCGGGTCTACACGCAGGCCGACGTCGCGGAGGAGCTGCGTGCGGCCGGCGTCGAGAAGACCGTGCTGGTGCAGGCGGCGGACAACGTCGAGGACACCGGGAACATGCTCCGCGAAGCGGAGCGCGACCCGACGATCGCCGGCGTCGTCGTCTGGCTGCCGCTGACCCGGCCGGCCGAGGCCGGCGCGCTCCTCGACCGCTGGGCCGGGGCGCCGATCGTCGGCGCCCGGCACCTGATCCACCGCGATCCGGACCCGGAGTGGCTCCTGCGTCCGGACGTGGCCGACGGGCTGGAGCTGCTGGCCGACCGGGGGCTGACGTTCGACGCCTGCGCGGAGAGCCCGGCGCTGCTGGCCCAGGTGCCGGTGGTGGCGGCCGCCCACCCGCGGCTGCGGCTGGTGCTGGATCACCTGGGAAAGCCGCCGATCGCGGCCCGGGGGTGGGAGCCCTGGGCCGGGCTGCTGGCCGACGCGGCGGCGGCGCCGAACGTGGTCGCGAAGGTGTCGGGGCTGAACACGGCCGGGCCGGCCGAGGCGTTCGGGCCGTACGTCTCGTACGCGCTGGAGGTGTTCGGGCCGGAGCGGCTGATGTACGGCGGCGACTGGCCGTTCGCGCTGCTGGCGGCCGGGTCGTACGCCGAGATCCACGCCGGTCTGGTGAACGCGATCCCGGCGCAGGCCCGCCCGGCCGTGCTCGGCGGTACCGCGGAACGGGTCTACCGGCTGGCGGGAAAAGAGAACGCGTTCTAGTGTGCGGGCCATGCCTCTCGCGTTGACCGAAGACCACCGGCAGCTGGCCGACGTCGTTCGCTCGTTCGCCGATGCGCAGGGTCTGCGCCGGGCGACCCGCGAGGCGCTGACGTCGCCGGCCGCGCCGAACACCGCGTGGAAGCAGATGGCCGACCTCGGGTGGATCGGGCTGCACCTCCCGGAGGCGCACGGCGGGTCCGACGGCGGGTTGCCGGAGCTCGCGGTCATCGCCGAGCAGCTCGGGGCGGTGCCGGCGCCCGGGCCGTTCCTGCCCGCGGTGGCGGCCGGGGCGGTGCTGGCCGCGGTGGCGCCGGAGTCGGAGCTGCTGCCCGGGGTGGCCGACGGGTCGCGGATCGTCGTGCTGGGGCTGGCCGGGGCGTTGACCGACGAGAACGGCACGGTGTCGGGGTCGGTCGGGCCGGTACCCGGGGCTCGTTGGGCCGAGGCGGCGCTGGTGCGGGTGGGGGAGGAGGATCTCGCGCTGGTGCCGCTGGCCGAGGCGACGGCGGAGCCGACCCCCGGCCTCGACCCGTCCCTGGGCGCAGCTCGCCTGCACGTGGCCGGCGCGGGGGTTGTCGTTTTTCCCGGGGCTGCGCGGGTTGCGGTGCGGGTGGGGCGGGCGTTGGCCGCGGCCGAGGCGGCCGGTGGCGCGCAGGCCACGCTGGCGATGGCGCTCGAGTACGCGAAGGTGCGCGAACAGTTCGGCCGCGTCATCGGCAGCTTCCAGGCGGTGAAGCACCACCTCGCGAACATGCTCGTCGACGCCGAGACCGCCACCGCCACCGCCTGGGACGCGGCCCGCGCCGCCGGGGGAGACCCCGACCAGGCCGACCTGGCCGCCGCCGTGGCCGCCGCCACCGCCCTCCGCGCCTACCAGTCCAACGCCCAGAAGGCGATCCAGATCCTCGGCGGCATCGGGTTCACGTTCGAGCACGACGCCCACCTCTACCTGCGCCGCGCGGTCACGCTCGCCGCCCTCTGGGGCCCGGTCGCTCAGGCCGAGGACGACGTCACGGCCGCGGCCCGGGCCGGCGTCCAGCGCGTCTACGCCGTCGACCTGCCGCCCGAGGCGGAGGAGTACCGGTCCGAGGCGCGGGCGTTCCTCGAGACGTTCCACGCCGCTCCGGCCGACGGACGGCGCCGGCTGCTCGTCGAATCCGGGTACCTCGTGCCGCACTGGCCGAAGCCCTGGGGTCGGGCCGCCCGTGCGGTCGAGCAACTGGTCATCGAGGAGGAGTTCGCGGACGTCGACGTCCCGCAGCTGGGCATCGGCGGCTGGGTCACGCTGACGATCAGCCAGCACGCCGACCCCGAGCAGATCGACCGCTGGATCCCGGCCAGCCTGGCCGGTGACCTGGTCTGGTGCCAGCTGTTCAGCGAGCCCGGGGCCGGCTCGGACGCCGCCGCCGTACAGACTCGCGGGATCAAGGTCGAGGGTGGCTGGCGCGTCACGGGCCAGAAGGTCTGGACGAGCGGGGCCCAGTACTGCAACCGCGGGCTGGCGACCGTCCGCACCGACCCGGAGGCGCCGAAGCATCAGGGCATCACCGCGATGGTCGTGGACCTGAAGGCGCCCGGCGTCGAGGTGCGTCCGCTGCGCGAGATCACCGGCGCCGCGATGTTCAACGAGGTGTTCTTCACCGACGTCTTCGTGCCCGACGAGGACGTCGTGGGGGAGGTCGACGCCGGGTGGACCGTCGCCCGCGCGACGCTCGGGAACGAGCGGGTGTCGATCGGCAGCGAGCGCAGCATCAGCGCCGGGGCCGCGTCTCTGCTGCGGGTGGTCGAGAAGTACGACGTCGGCGACGTCGCCGAGCTGCGCGAACTGGGCCGCTTGATCGCGGTCGAGCAGGCCGCCCGGCTGCTGAACCTGCGGATGGTCGTGCGGGCGGTCTCCGGGAGCACCGAGCCGAGCATCGAGGGGGCGCTCACCAAGCTGATCGCGGCCGAACTCGCGCAGTCGATCGGCGAGCTCGGCCTGCGGCTGGCCGGCCCGGCCGCGGTCGACGGCTCGAACGCGGCGATCTCCACCGGCTACCTCTACTCCCGGGCCATGACGATCGCCGGCGGCACCTCCGAGATCAGCCGCAACGTCATCAGCGAACGCCTCCTCGGCCTCCCCCGAGACCCGCTCAACCGCTGAGCGACTCGGCTACCGGGCGGCGGGCCGCGGCCAGGGCCGGAAGGACGGTCAACCCGGCCATCACCACCAACACCCCACCCCCGATCCCGGCCAGCGCCGCCCCCGACGCGTACCGCACCGCCCCGTCGTCATTCAGCAGATACAGCGCCTGCCCGGCGAACAACCCCACCACCACCCCCGGCACCGCAGGCAGCAACTGGGCCACCGCCATGCCGATCCCGGCCTGCCGTGGGGTCGCGCCGAGCGTGCGGGCGACGGCCAGCGGCTGCCGGGCGTCGAGGACCGCGCTCCACGTGCTGACGGCCGCGTTGAGCAGCGCGAGCCCGCACAGCACGGCCGCGACGACGAACAGCGCCTCGTGCAGCCGCTCGGTCCGGGGATCCGCGAGCACGGTCGGACCGAGATGGTCGAGCACCCGGCGCTGGGCGTGCACGGCGAGCACGGCCGCGAGCCCCGTCGTCGTGATGAACGCGTTGATCGTGACCAGGCCGGCCCGGCGCGGGCGGCGCGCGTTGATCCGGACGCCGAGCAGCACCGGCGTCGGCAACCGCCGGGACACCCGGACCCGCCAGCCCCGGCGCCGCGGCGCGGCCGGGGCGTCCGCCAGAGCACGAAGCGTGCTGGTGAACGCGGCCCGCACCACCGGGACCATGGTCGCGGCGACCGCGATCGCGACCGCGAGCAGCACCGCCGCGACGGCGGCGCGCAGCGGCGGCGGATGGACACCGACCGTACCGACGACGCCCGCGCCCGGGCTGGTCAGCGCGGGCGCGGCGAACCAGCCGGCCAGCAGGCCGAGACCGGCCGCGGCCAGCCCGATGACCAGGTACTCGGCCAGGTGCACGACCGCGACCGTGCCCGGACCGGCCCCGACCGCCTTCAGCAGCCCGACCCGGCGGCGCTGCCCGACGACCCGCCCCGCGACGATGCCCGCGACCCCGGCCACCGCGAGCCCGGCGAGCAGCCAGCTCCCGATCAGCAGCGCGGTCCGCACCGGCTCGGCCACCCGCTGGAAGCGGTCGGCGAAGAATTCTGCCGAGAAGTAGTCGATCCGGTCCTCCTCCGGGCGGGGCAGCGTCTCGTACACCGACGGATCGCGGAGCGTCAGGTTCAGCGTGTACGAGAGCGGCTGGTCGCCGGCGAGCGCGGCGAGATCGCTCCGGTCGGCCCAGATCGCGCCGCCGGACTCGCCCTGGATCGTCCACGGCTCGTGCCATCCGGCGTTCGGGAACGGCGGCCGGGCCGCGGTGATCCCGATTCCCTCCACGCGCACCGAGTGGCCCCCGATCAGCACGGACTCGCCCGGCTTCACCCTCAGCGCGTCCGCGAACGCCCGCTCGACCACCACCCCGCCGGGGCGTACCCACCCGCCGTCGGTCACCGCGGGCCGGTCGACGGCGGCCGGCCGCCGGTCCCGGCCCTCGACGACCGCGTGGACGGTCTTCCCGTGCGCCCGAAGCAGCAGGAACGCGACCGGGAACGGCCCGCTGGAGCCGGTGACGCCGTCCGCGTAGGCCACCCTCTCGAGGGCGTCGAGCGCCGCCGGGCCGACGCCCTGGGTCCGCGCGACGACGTCCGGACCCGCGGTCGCCGCGGCCGTCTGCGCGTAGGCGTCGGTGACGACCACGTTCGACGCGATGCCCAGCGTCAGCGTCGCGGTCGCGGCCGTGATCGCGGTCAGGAGCAGCAGCGATTCGGTCCGGCGGCGGCGCAGATCGCGCCCGAGTAAGCGGATCACGAGCATCAGGCGTCCCAGCACGGGTCCATGGATAACGGTTATCCCCTGATGGTGTCAACCGGCCCTGGCGGGCCAGAATCACTCCATGCGCGAGCATCCGGCACTCAGGGCGGTCCTCACCGGACTGCTCGCCGGACTGCTCGCCTACGCGTTCGGCTACCCCTACTGGACCGACTACCAGCTCTGGGGCCTGATCGTCGCGGCCGAGTGCGCGCTGACCGCGGGCGCCGGGATGATCCTGCGCACGTCCTCGACCAGCGCGTCCAGCGGCGACCTGATAACGCTGGCCGGGTTCGCCTGGGCGCTCAACTGGTCCAGCGCCTGGGACGCCGGGTGGTTCCCGGTCGCCTCCGACTTCGCCCAGGCGTCGTTCTTCCTGCTGCTGTCGGTCGGCGTCCTGCTGTACCCGACCGGCCGGCTGCAGACCCGCGCCGAGCGCGTCTGGGTCGCGGCCGCCGTCGTCGTCCTGATCGGCGGCGAGTTGATCTACACGCTGCTGACCCGTCCGGAGTGGATCGGCTACGACTCCGACGTCGTCTGGCCGACGTTCTTCGCCGACCGGCCCGCGTTCGACGTCGCCCAGCAGGTGATCGCGGTCGGCTACATCGTGCTGGCGGCCGGGTACGCGGTGGTGCTGATCCTGCGGGCCCGGCGCACCACCCGCGGTCCGCAGCGGGTGATCATCCCGGCGCTGCTGGGCGTGGCCGCGATGGGCGTCGTCGCGGCGATCGTCGAGCTGGGCGCGGCGATGACCGACACCCAGGTCGCGGTCGTCGCCGGGCTCGTGCAGGGCACCGCGTCGCTGGTCATCCCGGTCGCGCTGCTGGGCGTCGGCGTGTACCGGCAGTGGCTGGTCGCGCAGGTCGCGCACAAGCTGGTCCGGCTGGCCCGTCCGGCGTCGGTGGCGCAGGTCCGGGCCGCGCTGCGCATCGTGCTCGACGACCCGACGCTCGACCTGCTGCTCTGGGCGCCCGGTCCGCAGCGCTGGGTCGACGCCGAGGGCCGGGTCCGGGTCCCGTCGCTCACCGGCGCACCGCCCCAGCCGTCCGACGACGACCGCTGGCTGGTGCCGGTGATGTCGGCGGCCGGGCGTCCGCTCGCGGTCGTCGACGCCCACCCGACGCAGCGCCTGCACGAGCCGCTGGTGCGGGCCGCGATCGTGGCCGGCACGCCCGCGCTCGAGACCGCCCAGCTGCAGGCCGTCGTCCAGGCCCAGCTCGAACAGACGCGCGTCGCGCAGGCGGCGACGCTGGTCGCCGAGGCCAAGGCGAGGCGGCAGATGGAGCGCGACCTGCACGACGGGGTCCAGACCGGGCTGTCGGCGCTGGCCATGCAGCTCGCCGCCGCCCACGCGCTGTCCGGCGACGACACGCTCCGGGCCTGTCGCGACCTGCTCGACGGGGTCCTCGGTGACCTGCGGATGTTCGTCCGCGGCATCAACCCCGCGGTGCTGGAGGCCGACGGCCTCGGCGGCGCGCTCCGGGCCGTCGCCGAACGCTTCCCCGGCCTGGTCGACGTCGAGGCCGACGACGTGCGCTACCGGCCGCAGGTCGAGCAGGCGCTGTTCTTCACGCTCAACGAGGCGGTGGCCAACGCGGTCCGGCACGCCGGTGCGTCCCGGATCCTGGTCCGGGTCGACGCCGAGCCCGACTGGCTCACCGGCAGCGTGTCCGACGACGGCAGTGGCACCGCGCAGTGGTCGCCGACCGGCGGGCTGGCCGGTATCCGCGACCGCATCGAGCTGGTGGGCGGCACGGTCGAACTCGACAGCGCCCCCAGGTCCGGCACGCGGGTCTGCGTGCGGGTGCCGATGCAGATGGCCGCGGCCGAGTAAACGGATCCGCCCGCCCGGCGCGGGTCGGTCGAGGTCCATGGGCCGACTACGAACCGCCGACGTTCAGGTAGGCGAGAACCGCGCGGACCCGGCGGTGCTGGGCGTCGTCGGGCGGGAGGCCGAGCTTGGCGAAGATGTTCCCGATGTGCTTCTCGACCGCGCTCGCCGAGAGCACGAGCCGCCCGGCGATCGCGGTGTTCGAGTGGCCCTCGGCCATCAGCCCGAGCAGCTCGCGCTCACGCCCGGTGAGCGCGTCGAGCGGGTTGGTGTGCAGAAGCTGCGCGACGACCTGCGGGTCCAGCACCGTCCCGCCGGCCGCGACCCGGCGCACCGCGTCGAGAAACTCGGCGACCTTCGCCACCCGGTCCTTCAGGAGATACCCGATGGCGTCCTTCCCGTCGGCCAGCAGGTCCTTCGCGTAGGCGGCCTCGACGTACTGGCTCAGCACGAGCACGGGGGAGCCCGGGACCTGCGCGCGGGCCGACAGGGCGGCGCGCAGCCCCTCATCGGTATGGGACGGAGGCATCCGCACGTCGACCACCGATACGTCCGGACGGTGGGTCACCACCGCCGCGACCAGTGACGGACCGTCACCGACCGCGGCCACCACCTCGTGGCCGTCCTCGGCCAGGAGCCGCACCAGGCCCTCGCGCAGCAGCACCGCGTCGTCGGCCACGACGATCCGCAGGGTCACCGGAGTTCCGCGGTGATCGTCGTCGGGCCCCCGGCCGGGCTCTCGACCCGCAGCCGGCCGCCGGCCGCGCGGACGCGGTCGTCGAGCCCGCGCAGGCCGTGACCCTTGTCGATCGCGGCCCCGCCGACGCCGTCGTCGGTGACCGTGATCCGGCCCGGGCGCAGGACCACCGTGCAGTGGCGGGCGCCGCTGTGCTTGGCCACGTTGGTCAGGGCCTCGGCGACCACGAAGTACGCGGTCGTCTCGACCGCCGGGTCCACGCGTCCGTCCGCGTCGACCTCGACCGGGACCGTCGAGCGCGCGGCCAGCGCGGTCACCGCCTCGCGGAGCCCGCGGTCGACGAGGATCGGCGGGGCGATCCCGCGCGAGAGCGCGCGCAGCTCCTCGAGCGCCTCCTGGGCCTGGACGACGGCGTCGGCCAGCGCCTCCCGGACCGTCTCCGGCCGGGTGCCGAGATGGTGCTGCGCCCGTCCGAGCTCCAGGGCCAGGCGGACGAGACGCTGCTGCGGGCCGTCGTGGATGTCGCGTTCGAGGCCTCGGAGTGCGGTGGCCTCGGCCGAGACGGCGGCGGCGGTCTGGGCGCGGGCCGTGTCGCGTTCCTGTTCGAGGCCGCGGATCCGGCCGTGCCGGGCCGAGGCGTCGGACAGCAGCGCCCGGCCCAGCCCGGCTTGGACGACGACGCAGACGCGGGTGAGCAGCGGCAGCGTGGCCAGCAGGACGAGGCCGAGGCAGAGGCCGAAGAGCATCCGGCGGTCGGGGGAGGGCAGGCCGAGGCTCAGGTCGACGTGGGAGTCGGTGCTGCCGGCCCGGACCGTCATCGGCGGGAGCGGCCCGTCGGCGTAGGCGTTGCGGATCGGCGCGGTCGCGGTGCCGAGCGCGACGAACCACCAGAGGGCGGTGAGCGGGGCCGTGACGAGCGCGATCGGCAGCACGATGGCCGGGTGGGCGGCGTCGAGCCAGCGCGCTGGGCCTGGTCGGTCGGGGAGGGCGCCGGAGGCCGGCCGGCGGTTCGGGACGGCGGGCGGCCGGACGAGGCCGATCCGGCGGCGCTCGACGTCGCCGATCCACCGGGCCGGGGCGAAGAACAGCGCGCCGATCGGCCGGCCGCCGCGCAGCAGCGACCCGAGCACCCCGGCGACCAGGCCGCCGACCGCCAGCACCAGCCCGGCGACCGCGACCGCCGGCCCGGTCAGCAGATAGAGCGACTCGAGCACGGTCCGGCGCACGGTCCGGACGACCGGAGCGCTCACGACGACCAACGCGGACACGCCACGACGATAGTCAGCCCCCGCACGCCCCGAGCCGAAGCGTCAGGCGAAGAGGGCCCGGTGGGAGCGGGACCAGGCGAGGTGGGCCGCGGATCGGGCCAGGACGCCGGTCTGCTGCCAGGTCACGTGGGGCTGGTGGCCGGCCGCGGCCAGGCGCTCGACCCGGCGCAGCACCAGCTCCTGGGCCGCGATCACCTCGTCGGCCAGGCCCGCGGTGCTCGAGAGGCCGTAGGCCTCGGCGAAGATCTCCAGCCGGCGCCGGCGGTCGGGCGGCTCGCGGTGGTGCAGCGAATCCCGGGCGAAGTCGTCGTCGCGGAACGGCGCCACGTACTCGAGCGCGTAGGCGACGTCGTGGAGCGGCGGGGCCGGCCAGACGTAGTCCCAGTCGAGGATACCGATCGGCGTCGTGCCGCGCCAGACCAGGTTCCACGGGCCGAAGTCGCCGTGGGCGAGGAACTCACCGGCGCCGAACGTCCCGTCGTGGGCGGCCCACGCCGTCGCCGGGCGGTGGTCGCGGACCGCGTCGTGGAAGTCGCGAAGCAGCCGCGCCATCGCCCGCAGCCCGGCCTCGCCGGCGACCTTGGTCCAACCCGTTCCCCCGGACTCGCCCTCGAGGTAGGTGAGCACCTCCCGGCCCTCGTCGTCGAGGCCGAGGAACCGGGGCGAGTACGGGAAGCCGATCCGTTCCAGGTGGAGCAGCAGGTCGTGGACGGACGGCGACCACGGGTAGAGCGGTCGGCGAACCGTGTCGCCGACGCGCTCCACTCGTCGGAAAGGGTCGTCCTGGAGGATCAGAACTTCAGGTCCGCCCAGACGAGCCGGTGGTCGGACGTCGGGAATCCGTTGACCGCCGACCACTCGGTGCCGAACACGCCGGTCAGCCGGAACAGCGGGTCGGCCTGCACCGGCCAGAACACGCCCGAGCGGACGACCTTCGTGCCGGCCCGGGGGAGCACGTAGTCGGCGTGCAGGTTGCCCGGCGCGGTGTCGGCGAAGTCCGCGGTGTCGAACTTCGGATCGCCCTTGTGAGTCGCGTTCGCGCCGCCCTGGAGCTTCGCCGCCTCGACCGCGCCCGCGCTGATCGGGAACGACTTCGCGTTGATCAGCGGGTTGTCGGTGAGCTGCCGGATCGCGTTCTGGTACGAGTCGCCGTCATTGGGGTCCGCGTTCTCGTCACCGGCGATCACGAAGCTCTGCCCCGGCTTCAGGCCGCCGCGCCTGCCCTTGTCGTCGTAGATGTAGCCGGACTTCTTCGGCGCGATGTAGTCGGCCCAGAACCGGATCTCGTCGTGGTTGCGCCGGCCGTTGCGGTCCTCGGGGCCGTCGAAGGTCGGCGGGGTCGGGTGCGAGACCAGGAAGTGGACGGTCTTGCGGCCGAGCTCGATCGGCAGGTCCCAGTGCGACTTCGACGACAGCCGCAGCACCTTCTGCTCGTCGGCCGAGTAGAAGTCGGTCGGGATCGCGTTGCCGGGCATGTCCTTCCACTTGAACAGCTGGAAGGTGCGGGCCGCGCGCACGTCGATCGGGTACTTGGAGTAGACGACCAGCCCGTACTGGCCCGGGAAGACGCCGAAGCCGAACGAGTCGTTGCCGTAGGGCTGGTCGCCGGGCGTGGTGTCGACGGTGCCGTCGTTGTCCAGGTCGAACCCGGACGCGATGCCGGTGTTCGACGGGGCGACGAAGCGGTACGGGTAGCGCTGGGCCGGAGCGCCGTTCTGCGACTTGGCCAGGAAGTTGTCGGCGAACAGCCGGGCGGCCTCGGGGTCGTAGTCGAACTCGTTGATCAGGACGACGTCCGGGTGGGCCCGCTGGATGACCTCGGCGACGTTGTGCGCCTGGCGGCGGTAGACGTCGTCGACGTCGGGGTTGGCCAGCTGCTCGCGGAGGAGACCCTGGGTGGGCCGGTTCAGCGAGAGGTTGTAGGTCGCGAAGCGGACTTCGCGGTCGGGATGGGCCGGGGCGGCGGGTGCGGCGGCGGCGGGCGTGGCGGCCAGCGCGGAGGCGCCGATCATCAGCGCGGCGGTCAGCAGAGCTCGCTTCATCACGCACTCTCGATACCGAAGTGGGCCAAGAGGCGCAATAGGGGCTACTCGTTCGTCGCCCACCGTTCAATGAGCGCGTGCTGATCCTGAGTGCCCCGGGACGCTCGACGGCGTCCCGGGGCTCACGGGCTCAGCGCGGCGCGACGTCCGCCTCGGGGTGGAACGGGAGCGGACGGTTCGCGATCAGGCCGCGCCGCGGGTGCCACCGGAACGTCCGGTGCACGGTCACCCCGCGCTTCCCCCGCACCCACTGCGTCACGTCGACCGCGCCGGTCCGGACGCGAATGTCCAGCACCGCCCACTTCGCGCTGGCCGCGAAGTCCGCCGACGTCACGTAGTCCCGCACGAACGGCCGGAAGCTGTAGTGCGTGCGGTACAGGTGCTTCCCCGTGAAGCTGTACACGTAGTAGTAGTTGAACCCGACGTCGGTGCCGGTCTTCGAGCAGGCGAACTCCACCAGCTGGTCCACCGACCCGTCCCGGTTCACGTCGGCGAACCCGAGTCCGCGGACCTCGTACGTGAAGCGGCCCCTGGTCGCGCTGCCCCAGCTCGTGTCGTCCAGCCCGATCGGCGCGAACGTCAGCCGCCCGCCGCCGCAGCGACTGCCGTCGGGCAGCCGGGCCGCGGTCCACGGCACATCGAGCGTCGCGGAGTTCCAGTGGAAGTTCGTGGGCCGCGACGAGCTGGAGAGCGGCGGCTGAGGCGAGGCCGCCGCCGGGGCCGCGACCGCGCCGAGCGACGCCGCCACGACCACGAGCACGACCGCCAACCGGGCGCGCAGTGTCCTGAGTGCCATGTGAACTGATCCCCGTTCTCACCGGCCGGTCCGGTGGTGAAGCGAGGGTGCGCACGGTCACAGTCCATCTGCCACCTGTGGTCCGCTTGCCGACAGCGGTGCAACAGCGTCTGTGCTCGCTGCGTCGAGGGCGTCCGGCAACGGCCGGGAGTGCAGCACGACCAGGCTCGCCACGGCCCTGGTCAGCACCACGTACAGCCGGTTGAGCCCGCGCGGCTCGGCCGCGACGATGTCGGCCGGCTCGACGACGATCACGTGGTCGTACTCGAGCCCCTTGACCAGGCTCGCGGGCACGACGTCGACCCCCGGGGCGGTGAAACCGTCGGCCGCGACGACCGCGACCGTTCCGTCGCCCTTCGCCGCGCGCAGCGCGTCGGCCAGCGCACGGTGCAGGTCATCGACGGACCGGACCAACAGCGTGCCGCCCGGGCGGTACGACCGGGTCGGCGGGACGCCGGGCGGGAGCAGCCGCGCGGCGTAGTCCGCGATGACCCGCGGGACGCGGTAGCCGGTGCGCAGCTCCAGGGTCCGGACCTCGCGCCGGCCAAGCCGCCGGATCAGCTCCGGCCAGGACCCGGAGGCCAGCGGATGGGTCGCCTGGCCGAGGTCGCCGACGACGGTCATCGAGGCGTACTCGGCCCGCCGGGCGAGCATCCGGCACTCCATCGGCGAGAGGTCCTGGGCCTCGTCGAGGATCACGTGCCGGTAGGGGTCGGGCGCCGGCTCGTCGTCGTCCTCCGGGACCGGGAGCGGATCCTTCAGCTCCGGGACGTAGCCCTCCTCGCCGTAGGGATCGAACCCGTCGGTCCAGCCGACGACCGTGTGGCCCTCCCGCAGGATGACCGCGGCCGCCCACTGCTGAGCCGCGCCGAGCGCCTGGCTGTCGATCCGCTGGGCGCCGGCCGAGGCGAACGGCGTCGGATGGCCCGGCCCGTACACCTCCCAGCCGTTGTGCATCCCGTAGCTCAGCACGAACGTGGTCACGACCCGGGTTCCGGTCGTCAGTTCGCGCGCCCGCCATTCGGGCTCGGGCGCCTGCGGCGCCGCCGGTGGCTCGCCGAGGACGACGCTCAACTCGTCCACCAGGGGGACGTCGTCCAGCGACCGATCCTCGGGCGGACGGGTGGCGGCTCGGTACGTCTCGGCCAGGAGGCCGGCGTCGGCGGCCGAGAGGCCCGCCGCGGCGCCCCGGGCCGGGTCGGCGAGCCGGGCGAGCACGGCCGCGGGCTCGAGAACCGGCCACCAGGCGGCGGCGAAGCGGCGGAACTCGGTGCGCGCTCCGACCTCCTCGGCGAACGTGGCCCGGCCAACGGCCGCCCGGCCCGGAGTGACCAGCGAGCCGGCCCGGACCGCGTCGGCCCAGAGCGCCTCGGCGAGCACCTCGGCGGCGATCGGCCCGGCGCCGTTGACCGGCGTCCTCCCCGCCTCGGCCCGGGACCGGACCAGGCGACGGGCCGCGGCCAGCGCCTCGGCCCCGAGTGTCAGGACCTGACCGGCGTACACGAGCCGCAGCCGGTCGGGCGCCGACGGCGGCGCCTGCCAGGCGAGTTCACGCAGCACCGCGGCCATGCGCTCGCTGCCCTTGACCGCCCCGATCCCGGCCGGGTCACGGCGGGTCGCGGTCACCCCGTCGACGAGCTCGCCGAGCGACCGCAGGTGCACGCTGTCCTCACCCAGCGACGGGAGCACCCGCGAGATGTAGGTCGTGAACACGGTCGACGGGCCGACGACGAGGATCCGGCCCTCGGCGAACCGGCCCCGGTCGGTGTAGAGCAGGTACGCGGCCCGGTGCAGCGCGACCTGCGTCTTGCCGGTGCCGGGGCCGCCGCTGATCAGCGTGACGCCCCGGGCCGGAGCCCGGATCGCCTCGTCCTGCTCGCGCTGGATCGTCGTGACGATGTCGCGCATCTGCGGCCCGCGGGATCGCTCCAGCGCCGCCAGCAACGCGCCCTCGCCGAGAACCCGCAGGTCACCGGCACCGTCCGGCGAGAGCACGTCGTCGTCCAGATCGACGACGGCGCGGCCGCGGGAGATCAGGACCCGGCGGCGGACGACGCCGAGCGGGTCACCGGCGGTCGCGCGGTAGAACGGCGCGGCAGCCGGCGCGCGCCAGTCGATGAGCAGGGGCTCCAGCCCGTCCCGGACGCCGAGCCGGCCGATGTGGTAGCTCTCGTCGTCGGCGTAGTCGAGGCGGCCGAAGACCAGGCCCTCCTCCTCGGCGCCGAGCGTCTGCAGGCGGGTGGAGGCCGCCTGGACCAGCACGTCCCGCTCGACGAGCCCGGCCGCGGAACCGCCCGCCGCGCGTCCGTGCCCCTCCCGGTCGAGGGCTCTCGCGCGCTCCCTGGCCTCCTCGACGTGTTGGTGAACCCGGTCGACGACCTGTTGCTCGGCGGCGATCTCCTGCGTACGCACATCTGGCACGGTGCGAGCGTAGGTGCTGGTCAGCGCGCTGAAATCGTCTTCCGTCACGATGTGTGACGGGTTGACGCGGCCATATGATGAAAGTGGCGAGAGGGTGTTGACCTTGTCGCGGCGTCAACGTTTCTACTGGTCTCATGCGTATCGGAGAGCTGGCGAGCCTGGTCGGCGTCACGACCCGGGCCGTCCGGCATTATCACCGCATCGGGCTGCTCGCCGAGCCGGTGCGGCAGCCGAACGGGTACCGCGAGTACTCGCTGCGCGACGCCGTCGAGCTGGCCCGGATCCGGCGCCTGTCCGAGCTCGGGCTGAGCCTCGACGAGGTGGGCGACGTCCTGGCCGAGGATGCCGGGCGGGATCTCGTCGACGTGCTCGAAGAGCTGGACGCGGACCTCGCGCGCCAGGAGGAGGCGATCCGGCAGCGCCGGGCGCGGCTGGCGCAGCTGCTGGCGCTGGACGGCCTGTCGGCCGAGGCGCCGGTCTCGCCGGAGCTGGCCGCGGTGTTCGCGGAGATGGCGCGGACGGCGGCGTCGCGGCCGGGGCCGGAGCCGGCGATGGCGGCCAGGGAGCGCGAGTTGCTCGCTCTGCTCGAGACCGGCGCGCCGGCCGAGCACCAGGAGTGGGCGGCCGGGCTGCAACAGGCGTTGAGCGCGTCGCCGCAGGCGATGGAGCGGGCGTACGCGGTGTACGGGCTGCTGGACGCGCTGGCGTCGGCCGACGTGGACGATCCGCGGGTGGAGGAGGCGGCGGTGGCGATCGCCGAGTCGATGCCGGCCGAGCTGCTCGGCGACTCGTCGTCGCTGGACCACGGGTTTGCCCGGGTGCTTCTCGCGGATTTCGCACCGGCCCAGGTGGCTGCCGTGCGTCGGGCGTTGGAGCTGTTGGGAGGGCGATCATGATCGGGCGGCTGATCCGGCACGAGTTCGCGCTCGGGACGAGTTTCCTGCGGTGGGTCGCCCGGCGGGGGCCGCACGGGGTGCGGTCCGGTGACGTCGTGGTGCCGTACGCGTCCGGGCAGGTCGCGATCATGTTCGGGCTGCTGTTCGCGTCGGTGGTCGAGACCGTGGTGCTCGCGCTGATCATCCCGTGGCCGATCGTGCACGCGATCACGCTGGGGCTCGATGTCTGGGGCGTCTACTTCGTGATCGCGCTGCACGCCTCGTGCGCGGTGCGGCCGCACGTGATCGGGGCGGACGGGTCGCTGCGGCTGCGGTACGGGGCGCTGCTCGACGTGCGGATCCCGGCGTCGTCGATCGGGGCGGTGCGGGCGCAGCGGAAGTACGTCGGGAGCCGGTTCGGCGCGGTGGACGACGAGGGCGTGGCGGCGATCGCGGTGGCCGGGGAGACGACCGTGGTCGTCGAGCTGACCGCTCCGGTGCGGTTCGTGCGGGTCCTGGGGAAGCCGGCCGAGGCCCGGGCCTTCCGCTTCTACGCCGACGACGCGGCGGCCGCGGTGGCCGCTCTGGCTGCGGCGGCCGCTCTGGCTGCGGCGGCCGCTCTGGCTGCGGCGGCCGGCGCGGCCGGCGCGGCCCGCCCGGCCGGCCCGGCCGCGCTCCGCGGGCGGGTGGGAAATGCGGTGGAGTCCGGTGGCGATTCTCCGGTTCACTCGGGGCCGTGACTACGGACGTTCGGGCCGCCCTGCAGGACGCGGTCAAGTCGGCGATGAAGTCGCGCGACCGCGCGGCCCTCTCGGTCTACCGCACCGCGCTGGCCGCGATCGCCAACGCCGAGGCGCTCCCGGTGGAGGCCGCCCCCAAGGCCGGTGCGATCGAGGCGTCGGCCGTGGGGGTGGGGGCGGTCGAGGCCCCGCGCCGGGAACTGTCCGAGGAGGACGTGGCCGCGATCGTCCGCCGCGAGGCGACCGACCGCCTGACGACGGCCTCGTCGCTGGAGAGCGCCGATCCGGACGCGGCCACCCGCCTGCGCGCCGAAGCCGCCCTGCTCGCCCGGTTCGTGTAGTGGAACCGTACGAGCGGGCGCTCGCGTACGTCCGGGGGCTGGTGGACGGGCCGCCGGTCGGGGACTTCGACGTCACCGTCCACTTCCATCCCGACCGCCCGGTCGGCGAGCTCCTGCTGCTGCGTCACCTCGTCGAGGACGGCGTCTACCGGTCGCAGTTCGAGACCGGCACCAGCAACGGCGGGCTGACCGCGCACCCCGGCGGCGACCGCTGGCAGTGGGAGCACCGGATGTTCGCCGGCGCCTACGACGACGCCCCGCCGTCGCACCGGCCGCTCTACGGCGCGCTCAACGTCCGCCGGTACCCGGTCGGTGGCGCGGTCCGCTTCGGATCCGCGCACCTCCGGCTCCGCCCGGCGGTGCTGGCCCGCACGACGTTCTGCTACCCCGACAGCGTCCTCGAACCCACGGACTTCGGCACCGCCGAGCACCTCCCGCTCGTCGCGCTGGCCGAGGCCGACGGTGCCGACGGTGCCGACGTCCTCGACGACTACATCGAGGCCCACGTCCACGGCGGGCTGAGCCTGTCCGACGACGTCGAGGCCGTCGTCCTCGACCCGTCGTACCGCACTACCGACGTCGAGGACGCGGCCGGGGAACTGCCGTGCGCGGTGGAGTGGCACGCCGGTTTCCGCCTGCCGGTGGACGAGCTGGCCCGGCACGGCGACTACCGCGGGGAGGACGTCGTCGCGGCCGGGACCGCCCTCGCGGAGGACGGGTGGCTCGACCCGCGGATCATCGGCGACGCGGCCCGGGCCGGGCGGTTCGACCCACAGACCGTGAAGCGGGTCTGGCACTGCACGGCGCGCTTCGGCTACGCCTGGCCGGAGGCCTGACGTCCCCCTGCTGTTCACCTGGCGCCCACCTTCACGTGGCGATTTCGTCCCCTTGATTCACGACGGTGACGGTGTTACCGCCAGCTCTCTGGCTCGATTGAGATTGGGCGTCGTGCGTAGTCCCCAGGTGAGTGTCGTCATCCCCACCCGCAACCGGCCCGACCTCGTTGTGCGAGCGGTCCGCAGCGCGTTGGAACAGACACTCCGGGACCTCGAGGTCATCGTCGTCGTCGACGGCCCCGATCCGTCGACCCGGGAGGCGCTCGCCCTCGTCCGGGACTCGCGGTTAAGGACGATCGAGCTGGAGGAGTCCGGGGGCGCCCAGAACGCCCGCAACGTCGGCGCCCAGCGCGCCGCGGGGGAGTGGACCGCGTTCCTCGACGACGACGACGAGTGGCTCCCGGAGAAGCTCACCCGCCAGCTGGAGGCGGCCGAGGCGTCGCCCTACGAGCTGCCGGTCGTCGCCTGCCGGTTGTACCTGCGCACCCCGCGCGCCGACACGGTGCTGCCCCGTCGTCTGCCTCGCGAGGGCGAGCCCCCGAGCGAGTACCTGACGGTCCGCCGCGGGCTCTTCCACGGCGAGGGCTTCATCCAGACGTCGACGATCATGGCGCCGACGTCGTTGCTGCGCCGCGTGCCGTTCACGCTCGGCGTGCGCCGGGCCCAGGAGCTCGACTGGAGCCTGCGCTGCCTGGAGCTCCCCGGCAGCGGTCTGGTGTACGCCGATCAACCGCTGGTCATCTGGTACGCGGACGAGAACCGGAAGCGGGTCAGCTCGGAGGCGCCGTGGCGGCAGTCGATCGAGTGGCTCAAGGAGACCCGCCAGCGCGTCACGCCCCGGGCCTACGCCGCGCTGGCGATGAGCGTCGTCGCGTCGATGGCCGCGACGAGCCGGAGCCCGCGGGTATTCTTCGGCCTGCTCGGTGAGGCGATAAAGCACGGAAGGCCCGGAGTGATCGACTTCGTCACGTATTTCCAAGTGTGGTTGCTGCCGGCCGGGCTGCGGCGGGTGCTGCGCGACCGGGCCATCGGTCGTCCGCCGGCCGTCGGCGAACCGGGTGTTCTGGGGGCGGACACCGTCGGTGAACCGCGGGGCGCGAACGGACGGGCCACGGCCCGATGATCCACACGCTCTCCGCCCGGATCGGGGCGCTGGTCGCGGCTGTCCTCGTCGTGGCGGCCGCCGTCGTCGAATACGTCCGCGTCGACAGCGTCCCCGAGGCCCTGGAGGCGGCGGTCGCCGCGGTGATCGCCCTCGCCGTCGCCTGTCTCGCGATCTCCCTTCCGGGCACGACGGCGCGCAGCGCCGTGGTCGGGGGCACGTTCGTCGCGGCCGGCATCCTGACCTGGACGTCGACCGACCGACCGATCTTCATCTGGGGCGTGCTGGCCGCCGGCGGCCTGTGTTTCCTGCTGTGGAGCCGGCCGTGGCTCGAGGGGTTGCGGCAGCTGCCGCGGGTCGGCGCGGCCTGGACCGGCATCGCGTACTGGCCGCTCGGGGTGGTCGGGGCGCTGCTGGTGGGACATTGGACGGTCGGCATCCAGCGCCTGGCCTACGCGGGCATCTTCGTGCTGGCCGCGCTGGTGCTGATCGCGATCGTGCGCGCCGGCGACCGGGATCCGAGCGTCGGCATCGCGGCCGCGGTGCTGGTCGCGATCGCGGTGCTGCTGCTGGCCGGGTCGGGGTCGCTGTTCGACTCGGTGCGTCAGATCCCGCCGGGCAGCGGCTCGGCGCAGCTGATGCGCGACCGGTTCTGGGGCGGCCTGGGCGTCTACTACCAGCCGAATGCGCTGGCCGGGCTGGCCGTGATCTCGGCGATCCGGGTCGCGCCCGACCGCGCGTTCGCGCTCTGGCAGCGGCTGTCGGTGCTGGCCGTGGCCGGGGTGCTGCTGGGGATGAGCAACTCCCGCACCGGGCTGATCTTCGCGTTCGGCGCGGCCTGCCTGCACGGCCTGCTGACGCTCTGGCGCCTGCGGCCCGACCTGCCTTCCTACCGGCGACGGTGGCTCGCGGTGCTGACGCCGTTCCTGGTGATCGGGCTGGTCGTCGTGTACTCGCAGGCGTCCGGGAAGTTGACCAGGAATCGCTTCGAGGATTCGGCGAAGCCGCCCTCGAGCACGGCGGCCGCGGTCACCAGCGGGCGGACCGACACGTGGAAGCAGGTCTGGGTCGACTGGGAGAACGCCGGTGTGGCCGAGAAGCTGTTCGGGGATGCGCGGACGTCCCGGGCGGTGGTGACCAGGCTGAACGACGGTGCGCCGGTGAACGGGCCGCGGGTGCAGTTGAACACCGACAACGCGTTCGTGGGCGCGTTCCGGCGCGGTGGGGTGTTCGGGGCGCTGGCGTTCGTCGCGGGGGTGTTGCTGCTGCTGTGGCACGCGCTGCGCCGCCGCCGGGACGGTGTCCTCCCGGCCGCGTGGTGGACGATCGGCGCGATCGCCGTGATCCCGACGATCATGAGCGAGGATTGGCTGCTCGGTGGCACTAATGGTGCGGTGTGGCTGACGCTGCTGGCCGGGGAGATCTACGTGGTGTTCCGGGCGGCGCCGCGTCGGGTGGAGGCCGAGCCGGAGCCGGCCGTCAGCGTCTAGATGAGTGATTCCTAACGGCGTGGCGGCGCGTTCTGGCCCGTGACATGCGGCGGAGGGTGCCGTTGGTCTGCGTGTGAGCCCAGACCTCGACACCCCTCCTGACCGCACTGTACGTATGGATCGACGATCGTGTGCCCCGCCGTCGCGCGACCGGACGCCCGCCGGTGCTCTCCGACGCGGAACTGCTGACCGCCGCCGTCGCGCAGGCCCTCCTGCAGGTCGTCTCCGAACGTCGCTGGCTGCGGCTGATCACCAAGCGCCTGCCCGGCATGTTCCCCGCCCTGCCCCGCCAACCCGGCTACAACAAACGCCTGCGCGCCGCCGGAGCACTGCTGACCCGCGTCATGCGTGACCTGGCCCGTGACACCACGTTCTGGCACGACGACGTGTGGCTGGCCGACTCCACTCCGGTCGGCTGCGGCACCTCCCGCGAGACCGTCCACCGCTCCGACCTAGCCGGCTACGCCCAATACGGCTACTGCGCGTCACATTCCCGCTGGTTCTGGGGCCTGCGCCTGCACCTGATCTGCACCCCGGCCGGCCTGCCGGGACAGTGGATCCTGGCCGACAAGGGCTACCAACGCCGCGAGTTCGCACACCAACTCACCGACCACGGCCTCCAGCTGCTGATCCCGGCCGGCGTCTGCGTCCGCGTCGCCCAACGCCTCCTCGCGCTGACCGCCGCGATCTGGCACAACGACCACACCGGCCAACCGGTCACCCGATCCCTGATCGCCTACGACCACTGAACTTCGGAATCACTCATCTAGAACAGCGTGGATTGGGCCGGCGGGGGTGGGGCCGCCCGCTTGCCCAGCAGCGCGAACTTGTCCTCGGTGGACTCGTCCGGGACCGGCAGGCCGTGCCGGCGCAGGGCCCGCTCGACCCGGGCCCGGACGAGCTCGCGGTAGGCCGGGGGCGTCCGCGAGCCGCGCGCGTACAGCTCCTCGTACGTGCCGACCAGGTCGGGATGCGTGCGGGCCAGCCAGCTCAGGAACAGCTCCTTGACCCCGCGGATCAGGTACAGCGGCGTCGGCAGGACGTGCGCCGCGCCGGCCTCCGCGAGCGCGCCGACCATCGCGTCGAGCTGGTCGTCGCCGTCGGTGAGGTGCGGCAGGATCGGCGCCAGGAACACGGTCGGGGCGAACCCCGCGTCGCGCATCGCCCGCAGCGTCGCCAGCCGCGCCACGGTCGGCGGCGCGCCCGGCTCCAACGTCTCGTCGAGGAACGGGATCGACAGGCCCAGCTCGACGTTCAGCCGTTCGGCCGCGGCGGCCAGCCGGTCGAGGTCGCGCCGGACGACGGCCCCCTTGGTCAGGATCGAGAACGGGATCCGGGCCCCGGCCAGCGCGTCGATCAGCGACGGCATCAGCGCGTAGCGGCCTTCGGCCCGCTGGTACGGATCCGTGCTGGTCCCGAACGCGACCCGTTCGGGCAGCACCCGCTTCGTCGCGAGTTCCCGCCGCAGCACCTCGCCGACGTTGATCTTGACGACGAGCTGCCGCTCGAAATCGGCGCCGAGATTCAGGCCGAGGTGCTCGTGCGACGGGCGCGCGAAGCAGTACGTGCAGGCGTGCGTGCAGCCCCGGTACGGGTTGATCGTCCACTCGCCGGGCAGCATCGAGGCCGTGGCCGGGACGTGGTTGAGCGCGCTCTTGGTGAGCACCTCGTGGAACGTCACGCCCTCGAACTCGGGGGTCCGGACGCTGCGGACCAGGTTGTTCAGGCCGGCCAGACCGGGCAGCGTGCCGGGCGCGATCGCGTCGACGCGCTGGCCGGCCCACCGCAGGTCGCCGTCGGTCACCGGCTGGGGAAGCCGCCGTTGATCACGGTCCACGGCTCCACCTCACTCAGTGCCTCGTAGGTGCCCTCGTGAAGGACCTCGCGGGTCGCCCGCACGACGAGCGAGTAGGCCGCGAACGCGACCGACGCCCCCAGGCTTACCCGGCGGACCCCGGCCTTCGCCAGCTCCCCGACGCTCGGCGCGCCCGGCCCGGCCATCACATTCACCGGGATCGGGGCGTCGGCCACCAGCGTCGCGATCACGTCCAGGTCGGTGAGGCCCGGCACGAAGAGCGTGTCCGCGCCCGCGTCGGCGTAGGCCCGCGCCCGGCGCAGCGTCTCGTCGTACCGGCCCTCGGGCGCGCCGATGCCGGCCAGGTACACGTCGGTCCGGGCGTTGATCTGCAGATTCGGGAGTCCGGCGGCGGCCGCCGCCTCCCGCGCGGCCCGGATCCGGGCGGCCTGCGCGCCGTCGTCGAACAGCCCGCCGTCGGGGTTCCCGCTGTCCTCGAGGTTGATCCCGACGGCCCCGGCCGCGACGACCCCGCGGGCGGTCTCGGCGACGTCGGACGGGCCCGGGCCGTACCCGCTCTCGACGTCCGCGCTCACCGGAAGGTCGACCGCCGCGGCGATGTCCCGGACGACGTCCAGGGCGGCTTCGCGGGTCAGGTGCTGCCCGTCGGGGACTCCCCGGCCCCACGACACCCCGGCGCTCGTCGTCGCGATGACGAGCGCGCCGGTGTTCGCGGTCAGGACCGCGCTCCCGACGTCCCACGCGTTCGGCAGCACGTAGGTGCCGGCCCGGTTCAGGGCGGCCAACTCGTCGGCCTTCTGCTGCTGCGTCTTGCTCACCGTGCGCCTCCTCACTTCGGCGCGACGAAAGCTAGCCGTAATTGTCGGGGGCTTCAAATAACAATGAGCGAATATGTCTGACATGGATTTATGAAGCCAGCGGAGCGGGGGTGCATTATTGGCCGGTGAGTTCCAGCGCACCCGGCCCGACCCGCCCCGACGGCCTCTGGCTGAACGATTTGTCGGTCGGCCAGACGTTTCGTAGTGACGATTACTCGCTGACCGAATCGGAGATCGTCGAATTCGCGTCCCGCTACGACCCGCAGTTGTTTCACGTGGATCCGGAACGGGCGCGAGACACGTTCTTCGGCGGGCTGGCGTCGAGCGGATGGCTGACCGCGGCCGTGACGATGCGGCTCTTCACCGAGTCGGTGCCGCTGGCCTGCGGGGTGATCGGTTCGACGATCACGCTGGCCTGGCCCACGGCCACCCGCCCCGGAGATCGCCTCCGAGCCGAGTCCAGGATCGACGAGATCACGCCGTCGTCCTCGAGGCCCGACCGCGCCGCCGTGCTGTTCTCGTACCGGACGCTCACGGCTGACGACGAGATCCGCCAGCAGACGTCCGGCCGGGTGCTGTCGTGGAACCGCCCGACCGACGCGTAGGTCCGCTGATGTCAGCCTCCGGGCACCCGGCTCGCGAGCGCCGCCGATGGCGGCCCGGCCGTTCCTGCCGTCGGCGTTGGGCGCCCTCGGGCGCGCCCAACGATGCGATGACTGCCGCCGGTGGCGCGGCGGCCGGTTATCCAGACCCTGGAGGTGTTCCTACGAGTCCGCGCGGCCCGCGCCCGGCGCGCTGCGCCCGGCGCCGGGGGCGTCAAACCGAGTAGCGGTACTCGATCTTCTCCGGGTCCACGACATCCCCCACGTCATCCACGAACGCGACCTGCACCGCCCGATCCGACCCCATCGTCCGCCCGACCTCGGTCAGAACCACCCCGCCGGCAGGCCGGTGAACCTCCCCCCACTGCTGGAGCGCCGCCAACGCCAACCGCAACTCCCTCGCCGCCGGCGTCAACGTGTACAGAAACCGCGTCCGCTGCCCCGGCTCCCGATACGGCTGCTTGACCAGCAACCCCTCCTCCACCAACTTGTTGAGACGCTGACCCAGCACATCCGGGGCCACCCCGAGAATCGCCTGGAAATCGCTGAACCGCTCGACCCCGTTCAGGGCGGCCTCGCACAGCAGACGCAAGCTCCATTTGTCGCCGATCGCGTTCAGCACCCGGCCGATCGTGCAGGATCCGCGGTCGATCGACGCCATGCCGGCCAACGTACCGTCCGGGTATGACACAACCGCTGGACGGCGTCACGGTCGTCGCGCTCGAGCAGGCCGTGGCGGCTCCGCTGGCCACCCGCCATCTGGCCGACCTCGGCGCCCGGGTGATCAAGATAGAGCGGCCCGGGCGCGGGGACTTCGCCCGGGATTACGACCACGTCGTGCACGGCACCGGCGCGCACTTCGTCTGGCTCAACCGCGGCAAGGAGTCGCTGGCCGTCGACCTGAAGACGGACGAGGGGCGGGCGATCGTCCGAAAGATCATCGACCGGGCGGACGTGTTCGTGCAGAACCTGGCCCCGGGCGCGGCCGCCCGGCTCGGGCTCGGCTCGGCCGACCTCCGGGCGGAACGCCCGGAACTGATCACGGTGAACCTCTCCGGGTACGGGACCGGCGGGCCGTTCGAGCAGCGCAAGGCCTACGACATGCTCGTGCAGGCCGAGGCCGGCCTGATCTCGATCACCGGAACCCCGGGCACGCCGGTGAAGACCGGCATCCCGACCTCGGACATCGCCGCCGGCATGTACTGCGTGCAGGCGGTACTGGCCGCGCTGGTCCGCCGGGGCCGCACCGGCGAGGGCGCCACCGTCGACGTGTCGATGCTGGAGGCGACCGTCGAGTGGATGGGGTATCCGCTGTACACGTCGATGCACACCGGCGCGCAGCCGGCCCGGATGGGCCTGAGCCACCCGGCGATCGCCCCCTACGATGCCTATCCCACCGCCGACGGGCAGATCCTGATCGGCGTCCAGAACGACTCCGGGTGGCGGACGCTGGTGACCGCGGTCCTCGACGCGCCGGAACTGGCCGACGATCCCCGGTTCGTCACCAACGTCGACCGGGTGACGCATCGCGCCGCATGCGACGCGGCGGTCGCGGACCTGACCCGCCGCTGGTCGACGGCCGAGCTGGACGACCGCCTGGCCGCGGCCGGCGTGCCGGCGGCCGAGATCCGGGAGCTCGACGACGTGGTGCACCACCCCCAGCTGCGCGAACGGAACCGCTGGCGACGGGTGGGCACCGAGCACGCCGAGGTCGACGCGCTGCTCCCCCCGGTGACGTTCGCCGACGTCGAAGCACCCATGGGCGACGTGCCCAAACTGGGCCAGCACACCCGCGCGTTACTGCGAGAGCTCGGCCTCGACGACCAAGGCCTCTTCGGCTAGCGGCTCACCACGAGGTTCCGCCCGTCGGCCTTGGCCTTGTAGAGGCGACGGTCGGCCTCCCGCAGCAGGTCGGTCGGGGCGTCGGCGACCGGGCCGTCGTCCCAGATCGCGATGCCGATCGAGATCGTGATCGGCAGCTCGACGTTGCCGGGCAGCCGGAACGGGTGGTCGGCGACCGCGCGCCGGGTCCGTTCGGCGATCGCCGCCGCGGTGTCGAGGTCGGTCGAGCCCATCAGCACCGCGAACTCCTCGCCGCCGTAGCGGGCGACCAGGTCGCCGGCCCGGACCGACGTCGTCAGGCGGTGCGCCAGCTCGCTCAGCACGGCGTCGCCGGCCTGATGCCCGTAGACGTCGTTGACCTGCTTGAAGTGATCGACGTCGAGGAGCATCACGCCGACGCTGCGGGAGCGGTCGCACTGCACGGTCAGCTCCTCCTCGAACCGCCGACGGGTCCGCAGGCCGGTCAGGCCGTCGGTCACCGCGATCCAGCGCTGTTCGATGACCAGCAACCACATCCGGGTCAGCACCAGCGACGTCAGCACCGCGCAGGCCGCGGCGATCGACGGGACGTGCAGGTCGGCACCGCGGAAGTGCTGCACGAACAGGACGCCGGGCGGCACCGCGGCCACGACCGCGAGCACGACCAGCCGCCGGCCGGTCACCGGGCGGGCCTGATCGGGCACCCGCTCGCCCAGCCGGGCCATCGACGGGTGCAGCGCCGCGGCCGCGATCAGCGGGCCGGCCAGCATGAACACGGTGTTCCAGAGGTCGGACACCGACGCCTCACCGGACACCGTCAGCGTCGAGTACAGGACGTCGGCGGTCAGGTACACCAGGAACATGCCGCCGAGCAGGTACATCGCCGGGCTGCGCTCGCGGGCCCCGACCCAGATGCGCAGTCCGAGGGAGATCGTGAGCAGCTCCATCGCTGGGTAGGCGATCGTGGTGCCGGTGGTCCAGCCGCGCTGGTCACCGGCCGCGAGCTGGGGCGAGACCAGGAAGACCCAGGACGTCAGCGCGAGCGCGACCGCGACGATCGAGAGGTCGAGCCAGGTGGCCGCGTCCCGGCCCGGGTGCCGGCGGCGGGCCCACAGCAGCAGCGCCAGCAGATGCAGCGGATAGCGCGGGAGGAACAGCAGGCCGGCCGCATCGATGAGGCCCCCGACCGTGACCGCGACGTCGCCGGCGACCTGGCAGGCGCAGACCGCGATCAGGCACAGCCAGGGCGCGAGGAACCGCGGCCGGTAGAGCACGAGACCGGCCACGATGCCGACTATCCCGATCGCGTCCGCGATCGCGAAGCTGAGCAGGCCGAGCGTCGAGAGGTCGTCGCCGTTGAGGTACGGAATCAGGAGCACAGGCACGGCGAACAACGGCGCGCCGACGATCAGACGCCTTCTCACCATGGCCGCTCCCGCCCCGTCACGACATCCATCGTCGGGCCGGCCGCCGAGTTGAGCGTTCTAGGCGAGCAACGCCCGGATCCGTTCGTGCAGGTCCGGTACCTGATCCTCGATCTCCGGCTTCATGAGGACGCTGCGCAGGATCCGGGCCTGCGGCACGTCGGCCTCGGGCCGGTGCCCGCGGGCGGCGATGCCCGCGGCGTCGGCCGTGTACGTCGCGACGAACACCGCCTCGTCGGGGGGCAGCCGCATACCGCGATCCAACACCCTCGCGCTGGCCGCATCGATACGCGAAAGACTGCCGAGGGCCGGGAAGTACGTGAGGATGTCGAGCTGCGGCGGCTGGTACACGGTGAGCTCCTCGCTCGCCGCGATCAGCCCGGCCCAGGCCAGCGCGGCCCGCCGGCCCGGCCGGAGTGCGGCTCCCAGCCCGTCCGGAGTGAGCGGAAGCAACCGCAGCGTGAGCCAGAGCGCGGCCGCGGCCGCGCCGGCCCGCGAGCACTCCAGCGAGATCTCACCCAGGTGCAGGTCGTCGGAGGTGAAGTAGGTGTACGGGGAGTCGTGCCGGTAGTGCCGGACCACCGCGGGGTCGCGGAACAGGACCGCGCCGCACCCGTAGGGCTGCAGGCCGTGCTTGTGCGGGTCGATGACGACCGAGTCACAGTCGCCGATGGCGACGAACGGCGCCGCCGCCACCCCGTCCGGGGTGTCGTCCGCGATCAGCCGGAAGAACCCGCCGTAGGCCGCGTCCACGTGTATGCGGACGCCGTACCGGCGGCCCAGTGCGACGATCTCGTGAACCGGATCGACGGCGCCGAGCCCGGTCGTGCCGGTGGTCGCGACGACCGTGCCGATGCGCCCGGTGCGCAGTTCGGTCTCGAGCGCGTCCAGGTCCATGGTCCCGTCCGCGGTGGTCGGAACGGCCACCATCTCGACGCCGAGCACGTGGCCCATCCGCCCGTGGGTGTAGTGGGCGTCGGTGCTGTACGCGATCGCCTTGCCGGGGTGGGTCTCCCGGGCCACGAACAGCGCCTCGAGGTTGGCGATCGTCCCGCTGCTGGTCAGGTGCCCGACGTGGGGGTCGAGCCCGAACATCGCGGCCAGCTCGGCCACGACCTCCTTCTCCATCTGCGCGGTGGCCGGGCCGCCGTCCAGCGCGTGGTTGTTGGGGTTGATCAGCATCGCGCTGACGTACCCGACGACCGCGGCCGGGTGCGGCGGCTTGAGCATCTGCCCGATGTAGCGGGGGTGGAAGAACGGGTAGTTGTCGCGGAGCCGTTCGTGGAGGCGGTCGGTCGCGGCCTTCATGTCCTCCGCGGTCACGTCCAGCGACGGATGCGGACGGTACGGGCCGAACTCGGCCTGCCAGTCGGCGATCCGGTCGGCCGCGAGCTGCAGATACGTCCCGAGATCGGGCACGGCCCCTCCTAGTGGTACGTCGCCCGGTGGCGGGCGAGCACGTCGTCGCCGAAGTCGCCCTCGGGGTCGCGCCAGACCGAGTGGATGTGGCTGGCGTCCCGCTGGGTGTTGTCGTACTCGACGAGTAAGCGGGGCCCCTGGAGCCGGTAGTAGTGCGGCTGCCCGGCCTCGAGGCCGCCGGCCCAGGCGAAGTGCACGGCGCCGAGGCGGTCGCCGGCGTACTTGGCCGCTTCGCGATCGGCCAGCGCCTCCGGGATGCGCCCGAGGTAGACGTCGAGCAGGGCGCGCAGCCGCTCGCGCTGGGCTCCGTCGAGGTCGGTGGCGGGCAGGCCGGCCAGCTCCACCCGGGCGCGGGGGTCTTCGCCGCTGAGGATGTCGTCCGGGGCGTGCGGGCCGAGGACGGCGTGCGCCCGCTGCTCCGCGTCCAGCGAGTGCACGAGGCCCCGGGCCAGGTCCTCGGCGGCGCCCAGCGGCCGTAGCAGGTGCCCGCCGAGCAGCGGCGACGACGCCGGGTTGGCCCCGAGGAAGCACGGCGAGCTGGCCTGCACCTCCCCGTCGACGACCAGGTGGTGGACGGAGAGGTGGTGGCCACCGAAGCGCCAGGCCCAGGGCCCGTCGCCGGCCGGGTCGCCGAAGACCCGGGCCCAGTAGAGCAGCGGGTCGCGCCCGCGCTCGCGGTTCGCCCGCACCCGCCAGCCCTCGTCGTGGTCCAGGACGTTCTCCAGGCCGATCACCGTCGCCGCGGTGACGTACCCGGCCCGGGACAGCCCGGTCGCGAGCAGCTGGTGCGCGAGGCTCTGCTGGGCCGGGCGCATCCGGCCCAGGGGCAGGCCACCGTGGTCGACCGGCGTGTAGTACCAGCGGTGACGCTCGTCCTCCGACGGCCACGGCAGCATCGCGTCGGCCCGCTGGGCGTCGTCGAGACTGGTCAGCCAACGCTCGGCGGCGGCGGCCATGCGGGCGGCGATGCTCCGGGCGGACACGGGCACCAGGCTACGGCCCGCGTCCGGTCAGGCCATCGCCACGGCCGCGAAGACGTTCGACGGGGTCCGCGAGCCGCCGGCCCGCTCGACGCTGACCGCGACCCGGTCGGTGGCCCCGAGGTCGCGGACGACCAGCGTGCCCTCCCGGCTGCCCACCGGGAGCGCCCCGAGCGACTCCGGGGTTCCGCCGGCCAGGCGCCACAGCTGGTAGGTCCGGTCCGCCGGGACGTCCCCGAGGCCGCCGAACGTGACCACCGCGGTCCGCTGCGACGGCGAGTAGACCGCGGTCAGCCGCCCGGAGGGCACGTCGGGCGCGACCCGGAGCCGGGCGTCGGCGGCGGCGAGCACCGCGCGCATCGTCGCGTTCTCCTGCTCGGCCGCCACCACCCGCGCGTGTTCGTCGGCGATCCGGTCCTGCTGGGCCCACCAGGTGCCACCGACCGAGCCCCCGAGCACGACGGCCGCGGCCCCGGCCACCAGGCCCCGTCTCCAGCGCGCGGCCGCCGGGTTCGCCCGGGCCGCCGGGCGGCCGTGCTGCTGCGGGGTGCGACGGGCCGAGGCCAGGACCCGGCCGCGGAGGTCCGCCGGAGGGGTCGCACGCTCCGCGCTCCCGAGACGGGCGGTGGTGGCGACGAGCTCGGCCGCCTCGTCCGCGCAGGTCGGGCAGATCCGGAGATGCCTCTCGACGGTTGCGCGTTCGACGTCGTCGAGCGCGTTCAGCGCGTAGACGCCGAGGAGCTGGTCGAGGTGGCCGTTCAGGTTCGAGGTCATCGGGACACTCCGAGGCAGTCGCGCAGCCGGATGAGGGCGTCCCGCATCCGGGTCTTGACGGTGGGCAGGGGCAGGTCGAGGCTCTCGGCCACCTCGCGGTAGCTGCGGCCGCCGTAGTAGGCCAGCTCGATGGCCTCGCGTTGCACGTCGGTCAGGCCGCGGAGGCAGCGGAGCACCTGCTGACGTTCGAGCCGGCCGTCGACGGTCTCGGCGACCACGTCGTAGTCCGGGGTCTGCGCCGACGCGTCGCGGTGGTCGCGGGCGGCCGCGGCCTGGGTGCTGCGCACCCAGTCGACCGCCCGGCGGTGGGCCAGCGTCAGGATCCAGTTCGACGCCGACCCGCGCGCCGGATCGAACCGGGGTGAGGTGCGCCAGATCTCGACGAGGACCTCCTGGGTGACCTCCTCGGCCTGGGCCGGGTCGCGGACCACGCGGAGCACCAGCCCGTACACGCGGGGAGAAACCGCGTCGTAGAGGTTCTCGAACGCCGTGTCGTCACCCCGTCCGGCCTGCGTGAGCAGCGCGGCGACGTCGTCGCGCGGCGCCTCCGCGGGTTCGGCCGCCGACCTTCTCGAGCGGTTCATCCGGCCGGGCCTCCTCGGGGCTGAACAGTGCGGTCACCGGTAATTCGGAGCGGTAAGCCCGGCGGATTGGTCATCGGGGCCGTGAGCCGACATCCCGGCCATCCGTTCAAAGATTTCCCCGGATCGACCAATCCGGTCGCACGGTCGCTCCGAATCCCTGCTGTGACACGGACTGAGCGACTCGGATACGGCGCCCTGATCGGGGTGGCCGCGGCCGGGGCTGCCCTCGGGGTGGCCGAACCGGTCGCGGCGCTCGTCGGTCGCGGGTCGTCGCCCGTGGTCGCCGTGGGGCTGGCCGTGATCGACGCGGTTCCGCGGCCGGTCAAGGACTTCGGCATCCGGACGTTCGGTCAGCACGACAAGGAGGCCCTGCTCGCCGGGGTGTTCGTGCTGCTGGCCCTGTTCGCGGTCGGGGTCGGGGTGGCGGCGCTGTCCCGGCGGTGGATCGGCGTGGGTGGGGTCGTCGTGTTCGGGGCGCTCGGGGCGGTGGCGGCGCTGAGCCGGCCGGCGGCGAGCGTGGTCTCGGCCGTGCCGTCGGTGCTCGGCACGGTGGCCGCGGTCGGCGTGATCGTGTTCCTACTGCGGGCGGTGCCCCGCCCGGCGGCTTCGGCAGGAGTTCCGGCTGCGGCGGCCGGCGCGGCCCGGCCCGCGCCCCGCCATCGGAGCCGGCCCCGGGCCCGGCTCCAGGACCAGCCTCAGGACCGGGCGTCGGCGCGCGACACGCCGCCGGTGCGCCGGCCCGGGCTGGATCGGCGGGGGTTTCTGGCCGTCACCACCTCGGTGGTGGCCGCGTCGGCCGCGCTCGGCGGAGTGGGCCGGTTCCTGACCAGCCTGCGTGACGTCGGCGCCGAGCGCCGCGGCATCACGCTCCCGGCCCCGGCCGACCCCGCGCCCGCCCTGCCGGCCGGCGCCGACCTGAAACTCCCCGACCTGACGCCGTTCTTGACGCCGCCGCGCGACTTCTACCGGGTCGACACCGCACTCGTCGTCCCGCAGGTGTCGATCGACGAGTACCGGCTCCGGATCCACGGCCGGGTGCGCCACCCGCTGACCCTCACCTACCAGGACCTGCTGGAGCGGGACCTGATCGAGCGGGTGATCACGCTGTCCTGCGTCTCCAACGAGGTCGGCGGCGACCTGGCCGGAACCGCCCGCTGGCTCGGCGTCCGCCTGAAGGACCTGCTGGACGAGGCCGGGCCGGCCGACGACGCCGATCAACTCCTGAGCACCTCGGTCGACGGGTGGACCTGCGGGACCCCGACGGCCGTCGTCCGGGACGGACGGGACGCGATGCTGGCGGTCGGCATGAACGGCGAACCGCTGCCGCTCCAGCGGGGGTATCCCGTCCGCATGCTCGTGCCCGGTCTCTACGGGTACGTGTCGGCCACCAAATGGCTGGTCGACCTGGAGCTCACCCGCTTCTCCGACGTCGCGCCCTACTGGGTGAAGCGCGGCTGGAAGCGGGAGGCCCCGATCAAGACCTTCTCCCGGATCGACACCCCGCGGCCCCTGGCGAACGCCACGGCCGGACGCCTCGCGGTGGCCGGTGTGGCCTGGGCCCAGCACCGCGGCGTCGAGAAGGTCGAAGTTCGCGTGGACGGCGGCGCCTGGAACGCCGCCGACCTCGCAGCGGTCCCGTCCGTCGACACCTGGCGCCAGTGGCGCTGGGAGTGGGACGCGGACCCCGGCCGGCACACGCTCGAGGTCCGGGCGACCGACCGCACCGGCGCCACCCAGCCGGAAGCACGAGAGAAACCGTTCCCCGACGGCGCGACGGGCTGGCACTCGGTCGTCGTCACCGTCTCGTAGTTCCCATCAACCGGAAGGACATCGCCATGACGCGCATCCGTACTCGGCTACTCGGAGTCACCGCGGCCTCACTGCTCGCGCTCAGCCTGGCGGCGTGCGGCGGGAATGACTCGGACACCGCCTCCAGCAGTGCGACGTCGGCGGCCGCCCCGGCTCCGTCGGCCAGCGAGATGACCTCGTCGGCGGCCATGGACCAGCCGTTCGGTGCCGCCTGCTCGGCCGTGCCGGCCTCCGGAGCGGGCAGCTTCTCCGGCATGGCTCAGGACCCGGTGGCCACCGCGGCCAGCAACAACCCGGTGCTCTCGACGCTGGTGACCGCCGTGAAGACGGCCGGTCTGGTCGACACGCTGAACGGGGCCAAGAACATCACGGTGTTCGCGCCGACCAACGACGCGTTCGCCAAGATCCCGCCGGCTCAGCTCAAGGCCGTGCTGGCCGACAAGGACATGCTGACGAAGATCCTGACCTACCACGTGATCGGCCAGAAGGTGACGCCCGACCAGCTCGGCACGGCCGGCCCGTTCAAGTCGCTGCAGGGTGGCGACGTGACGGTCAGCGGGAGTGGTGAGGACTTCACGGTGAACGGCGACTCGAAGGTCGTGTGCGGGAACGTGCAGACCGCGAACGCGACGGTGTACCTCGTCGACACGGTTCTGATGCCCAAGTGATCGCCCGGGACGGCGCCCTGCCCGAACGGGCGGGGCGCCGTCCCGTTCCTGGCGCGCCGGGCGGCGGCCCGGGACGGTGGGCGCAGTGGTCCTTTCTCGTCAGTGAGCCGCCGCTCATCTCCTCCGGGTGCCGGCTACGCCGAGACCTTCGGGGCGACGGTCCGGTTCGGGCATCGGAGGCGGGAGCGCGCCGACGCGCTGCTGACCGACAACGACCTCCCGCCGGCCGAGATCGCCGTCCGAATCGACCTGGCCGAGCCGGCCGTGCTCAGCCGCTGTGCCCGCCGCTGGTGGGGCCGGTCGCCGGGCCGGTGGGACGACCGGAGACCCGCCGGGAGAGGAACGAGAGCTCGGCGGCGACGACGGTGTCGTGCTGGTCGAGGAACGGGGCGTAGTGACCACCCGGCACCCGGACGAGCTCGGCGTCGGGCGCCCGGCCGGCCGCGGCGACGGCGGGCCCGGCGAGCGCGGTGCGGTCGTCGTCGGCAACCACGACCAGTAACGGGCACCGGGCGCGGGCGGCGGCACGTCCCGGCCGGTAGGCGGGCAGGCTGAGCACCGCGCGGGCGGCGATCGTCCGCGGCCAGTCCGCGTAGGCGCCGTCCGGATCGAGCGCGGCGTCACCGCCGAGCGCGTCCGGAGTGGACAGCATCGCCACGGACCCCGGCGCCCCGGTCAGCGGCAGCAGCCGCGGCGGACGTCCGGCGAGCCCGCCGAGCAGGTCGAAGACACCCCGGCCGGTGACGCGGGCCAGCGCCCGGCCGGTGGTGTACCGGCCGGCGTTCCGGGTCGCGGCCAGGCCGTCGGCGTTGGGCGTCTGCGCGATCGCCGCCGCGAGGCCGGGCAGCGCCGCGGCGAGCCGGAACACGTGGCCTCCGGCCAGCGAGAACCCCCAGACAGCGATCCGATCCGGGTCCACTTCGGGCAGCGTCCGGGCGAACGCCACCGCGGCGGCGAAGTCGTCGAGCTGCCCGGAGACCCGGCCGACCTGGCGCGGTCGGCCGCCGCTGCCCCCGAAGTTGCGGAAGTCGAACGCCACCACGGTGTAGCCGGCGGCGCGGAACGCGGCGGCGAAGCGATCGGTGCCGGGCTCCTTGGTGACGCCGTAGCCGGCAGCCATCACGACGCAGGCCCCGTTGGTCCCCGGGTACTTCCAGGCCGCGCAGGTGTCGTTGCCGCTGGGGAACCGGACTTCCGCCCGGAGCGAGGCGTCCATGGAAAAAGTGAACCACGTGGTTCCCATTGTGTCTACGGACGGTCGGCGTCCTCATGGTCCAGAGCCCGGGCGAGCGCCTCCAGCGCGGGCCGGATGCGGGCCGTGTCGGCCGTCGTCCGCCAGTCCATGAGGAAACCGCGGAACGTCGCGAGCAGTAGGTCGGCGACCTCCTCGCGGCGCTGTGCACTCCAATCCGCGGGTAGCAGCCCGGCCAGCGGGGCCAGGTACTGTTCGGCGGCCTCGCGGGCGAGGTGGGCGTACCGGTCCGGGTCGTACATCGCCAGCCCGATCGCCTGGTCGATCACGCGCAGCCCGGTGGCGTCCGCCTGGAGCATCGGCCAGATCGCGCGGATCCGGTCGCCGAGCGGGCCGGGCGGCGCGGCTTCGACGGCCTGGAGGGCGTGGCCGACGCGCTGCTCGCGCAGCCGCAGGAGCGCCTGAGCGAGCAGTTCGTCGGCGTCGCGGAAGTAGTAGAGCAGGACCTTGTGCGTGGTGCCGGCGGCCCGAGCCGCGCGGCGGAGCGAGAAGTCGACGAGCCCGTGCTCGGCCAGGTCGCCGGTGACCAGGTCGAGTAGCTCGGCCCGGCGCTGCCGCCCCTTGGGCGAGTCCGCGGACCGCCGGTACCCCGTTTCCACCCGGACCACGGTACGGCCCGCTCGATCAGCCGGCGACCGGGCCGCCGCCCCAGCCCCAGGGCGGGTCGGGGATCTCCCGGCGCAGGACCGGGGCGATGTCGGACTGGAACAGCTCCAGGCTCTCCCGGTGCTGGGCGTCGGTGAGGCCCGACGCGTCGGCGCGCAGGTGCATGACCGTGTGTCCGAACTGCTCGTGGTAGCGGTGCACCTTCTCGATCACCTGGGCCGGGCTGCCGATCAGCGCCGACGAGCGCTCGGCGAAGTCCTCCAGCGTCGGGAACACCGGCTGCATCCCCAGCTTGCGCTGGAACTCCAGCTGGTTCTCGAAGACCGGCCGGTAGACCGCGAGGGCCTCCTGGGACGTCCGGGCCGCGTAGTAGCCCGCCGTGCCGGCGCCGACCGCGATCGCCGCCGAGTCGTGGCCGTAGTGCTCCCACCGCTCCCGGTAGTAGCGGATCAGCTCGGCGTACGGCTCGATCGGGTTCGTGACGTTGGCCGAGAACAGCGGGTCGCCGTAGCGGGCGGCCAGGTCCACCGACTCGCGGCTGGTCGCCGATCCGTGCCAGATCCGGATCGGGTGCTGGTAGGGCTGCGGCCACACCTCGGCGTCCAGCAGCGGCGGCCGGAACTTCGTGTCGTAGGTGATCTTGTTGTGCTGCCACAGCCGCCGGAACACCTCGTACGACTCGGCGTTGCGGTCCCACTGGTCCTCGGGCGTGACGTGGAACAGCTCGCGCTGGGCGGCGCCGTTGCCCTTGCCGATGATCAGCTCCAGCCGGCCGCCGGAGAGGTGGTCGAGCGTCGCGTAGTCCTCGAACGCCCGGACCGGGTCCAGCAGCGACAGCGTCGTGACGCCGGTGAACAGGCGGATCCGGCTCGTCCGCGCGGCCAAGTGGCTGAGCACCACGGTCGGGGCCGACGAGATGAACGGGCGCTCGTGCCGCTCGCCGACGCCGAACCCGTCGAAGCCGAGTTCCTCGGCCAGTAGCGCGTTGTCGACGACCTCCTGGAACCGCTCGTGAGTGGACTTGGTCTCTGGCGTGTGCACGATCAGCGTGATGGTCAGGAACCTCACGAGCGAGCCTCCGTCGGAATTCGGTGGGCCACCGGAGCGGGGAGCCCGAGGTTGTCGCGGAGCGTCGAGCCGGCGTACTCGGCCGGATAGATGCCGCGGTCCTGCAGTTCCGGCACCAAGCGTTCGACGACCTCGTCGAAGCCGGTCGGGACCGCGTTCGGCACCAGGTTGAGCCCGTCGATCGCCCCCGTCCGGACGTAGTGGGCCAGCCGGTCGGCGACCTCGCCGGGCGTCCCGACGAACTGGGCCGTCCGGCTGAGGTGGGCGACGAGTCCGCGGATCGTGTAGCCGCGTTCGGCAGCCAGCGTCCGCCAGGCGCCGACGGTACGGAGCGGCTGGTCGCGGCTGTTGACGACGCCGTGCGTCACGGTCTGCTCGGGGTCGGCCGGGCCGACGTCCGGCAGCGGCCCGTCGACGTCGTACGCGGAGAGATCGCGCGACCAGACGCTCTCCAGCACCGCACGGATCCGCCGGTCGGTCCAGGTCCGCCGCTCGAACTCGGCGGCCTTCTCCTCGGCCTCGGCCCGGGTGTCGCCGAGCGTGATCTTCGCGCCCGGGAAGATCGCCAGGTCGCTGCGGGGACGGCCGACGCGGCCCAGCCGGGCGGTCAGATCCGCGGCGAACGCCGACGCCTGGTCGTAGTCGAGGTAGCGGGAGAAGATCGCCTCGGCGTGCCGGGCGGCGAAGTCGCGGCCCTCGTCCGACTCGCCGGCCTGGAACAGCACCGGATGGCTCGCGCTCCCCAGCTCCTCGTCCCAGTAGGCCTGGACCGTGCGCAGGTGCGCCAGCGCGTGCTCGTAGCGGTGGGTGTGGTCGAGGTAGTTCCCGCGCCGGAAGTTCTCGCCGGTCCAGGCGTTGTCGGTCGTGACGACGTTCCAGCCGGCCCGGCCGTGGCTCAGCGTGTGGACGGTGGCCAGGCGGCGGGCCAGGTCTATCGGGTCGTTGAACGTCGTGTTGAGCGTCGCGACGAAGCCGATCTTCTCGGTCAGCGCGGCCAGGTACGAGAAGAGCACGAGCTGGTCGGGCCGCCCGGTCACCGCGGTATCGGTGATCCGGCCCAGGTGCTCGCGCAGCCGCTGGCTGTCGCCCAGGAAGACGCCGGTGAACAGGCCGCGCTCGGCGGTGCGGGCGAGCTGGGCGAAGCCGTCGAACTCGTAGTACTGCTCGGGGCGTTCCAGCTCGTCCCAGACGTAGATCGGGCCGAACGGGAAGAACGCGTTCAGGTGCAGCCGCCTCACGACCGTGCCTCCGTGTATCGGCCGGCCGGCCGGAGCAGGCCCAGCTGGTCACGCAGCGTCCGGCCGGGGCGGGGCGGGACCAGCGTCCCGGAGGCCCGCAGCTCGGCCAGCCTGGCTTCGAGCCCCGGAGCCGGCCGGAGCAGAACCCCGCCGACGCCCGGCCCGGGCAAGTCCGAGGACGGCTCGAGCTCGACGAAGGCCCCCGGCTGGGGTGTCCGGACCACCCGGACGTCGGCCTCCACCAGCGGATCCCGGGCGAACACGGGGACCTGGCCCTGCGGCGGTCGCGGCATCAGCGCCGGCCCGCGGATCCGGAACAGCTCGCCCCCGGCGTCGACGTAGTGCAGCCGGTCGCGGTCGAGGAAGCGGCCGGTCGTCGAGTCGGCGATCAGCGCACCGTCCTCCCAGGAGTCCCAGAGCCGCCGGGCCGCGTCCACGACCGCGTCGGCCTCGCGCCGGGCCGCCGGCCCGGAGGCCGGCACCGACGCCGAGTACGCCGAGGCCCTGGACGCCGACGGATCCACCGTGACCAGCCACCCGGCCCGGCCCCGCGTGCCCCAGTCCAGGGCGGAGAAGCGGTTCGAGAGGTGGAACGGCTCGGCATGGGTCGCCGCCGCCGTCGCGACCAGGCCGATGGTCTCGGTCACGGCACCGGCGTACGCGGCGCTCTCCAGCGGATCGAGCCCGCGCGGCGCGCCCGGCTCGTCGTCCAGAAAGAGGACGTTGAAACCTTGCGCCTGCGCCCAGCGGGCCTGCGCGCGCAGCGCGCCCGGATCGGTCGGACCGATCACGAATCCGAACAGCATCCTTTATCTCCCATAGGATAACTGGGTATGGCACCCGATCAACTGCCGGTCCTCGAAGCGCTCCACACCACCCCGTCGCGCCGGTACCTGTCCGGCGAACCGATCCCCGACGACGTCCTGGACGCGATCCTGGACGCCGCGATCCGCGGGCCGTCCGGCGGGAACCGGCAGGCCTGGGGCTGGGTCGTGGTCACCGATCCGGCGATCAAAGAACCGATCGCCGGGTGGTACCGGGAGGGCTGGCAACGCGCCTACGGCCCACGCCGGGACGAGATCCTCAACGGTCGACCCGGCACCAGCGGACTCAGCCCGGCTTCCTACCGGGCCACCGAGTATCTGGCCGAACACCTCCACGAGGCACCGGTCTGGGTGATCCCGGTCTTGCGCAACGCGGCCGGGTCGACCGACCCGCGGCTCGGCGCGTCGATCTACGGCGCCGTGCAGCAACTGCAACTGGCCGCCCGGGCCTACGGCATCGGCAGCACGCTGACGACGTTCCACGTCGCCCACGAGGACGAGGTCCGTGCGCTGCTGGGCCTGCCCGACGACGCGCTGACGATGGCGCTGATCCCGCTCGGCTACCCGGCCCGGGGACGCTGGAGCCGTCCCGCCCGCCGCCCGCTCGACGAGGTCGTGCACCGCGACCACTGGTGATCACGCTCCCACGTATCCGCGGCCGGGGATCGCGGCCAGCAGCTGCTTCGTGTATTCGTGCCCGGGCCGCTCGAACAGCTCCGACGTCGTCCCGGTCTCGACGATGCGGCCGTCCTGCATCACCGCGACCTCGTGCGCGATCTGCCGGACCACGGCCAGGTCGTGCGAGATGAACAGATAGGCGACGCCGGTGGCGGCCTGCAGCTCGACGAGCAGGTCGAGCACCTGGGACTGCACCGAGACGTCGAGTGCCGACACCGGCTCGTCGCAGACGACCAGGTCGGGGGAGAGGGCCAGCGCCCGGGCGATCGCGACCCGCTGGCGCTGGCCACCGGAGAGCTCGGCCGGGCGCCGGTCCACGATCGACGCCGGCAGCGCGACGCGTTCGAGCAGGTTCCGCACCCGGGCGGCCCGGTCGCCCACCCGGAAGACGCGCAGCGGCTCGGCCACGACCTCCTCGATCGAGAACCGCGGGTCCAGCGACGCGTAGGGGTTCTGGTAGACGAGCTGGGCGCGCCGGCGGAGGGCCCGGATCGCCGCGCCCCGGGCGGTGGTCACGTCGGTCCCGTCGAAGACCACGCTCCCGGCGGTCGGGTCGGCCAGGCGCAGCACCAGGCGGGCGGTCGTCGACTTGCCCGAGCCGGACTCGCCGACCAGCGCGAGCGTCCGGCCCCGCTGGACGGTGAAGCTGACGTCGTCGACCGCGCGCAGCGTGCGCCCGCCGGGCAGCCGGAACTCCTTCACCAGGTTCCGGGCCTCGACGAGCGGGGAGGCCGCCCCGGAAACCGGCGCCACCCGGGCGTGCGCGGTGGCCAGGCTGGGCGCGCTGGCCAGCAATTGCTGCGTGTACGCGTGCTGCGGGTTCCGCAGGATCTCCGCGGTCGGCCCGGCCTCCACCACCCGGCCCTGCGACATGACGACGATCCGGTGCGCCCGGTCGGCGGCCACGCCCAGGTCGTGCGTCACCAGCAGGACGGCGGTGCCGGCCTGTTCGGTCAGGTGCTGCAGGTGGTCGAGGATGACCCGCTGCACGGTGACGTCGAGCGCGCTGGTCGGTTCGTCGGCGATGATCAGCCGGGGGTTGGCGGCGATCGCCACCGCGATCAGCGCCCGCTGGCGCATGCCGCCGGAGAGCTCGTGCGGGTACTGCCGGGCCCGCATCGCCGGCTCCGGCAGCCCGGCCCGCTCCAGGACGTCGATCGCGTCCAGGGCGGCCTTCCGCCGGTCGGCCAGCCGGTGGATGCGCAGCACCTCGGCGACCTGCTCGCCGACGCGCTTCACCGGGTTGAGCGAGACCGACGGGTCCTGGGGGATCAGGCCGATCTGCGCTCCGCGCACGGCCCGCAGCCCGCGCTCCGAGATCGCCGTCAGGTCCTCGTCGCCGAAGCGCACCCGGCCCGCGTCGATGTGCCCGTTGGACGCCAGCAGCCGCACCAGCGCGTGCGCGGTCGTGCTCTTCCCCGACCCCGATTCGCCGACCATCGCGACGACCTCGCCCGGCCGGACGTCCAGATCGACGTTCTGGACGGCGGGCACCGTCCCCCGGCGGGTGCGGTAGGAGACCGTCAGGCCGCTGACCTCGAGCAGCGCACTCACCGGCGCCCCCACTCGCCGTCCAGCGCCCGCGCGATGCGGTTGGTCGACAGGACGGTCGCGGCGATCGTCAGCCCGGGCAGCGCGGTGAGCCACCAGGCGTTCGCGAGGTAGTTGCGGCCGCCGGAGATCAGCGTGCCCCACTCCGGAGCCGGTGGCGGAGCGCCGTAGCCGAGGAAGCTCAGCGACGACACGGCCAGGATCGCCGTGCCGAACGTGAGCGTGGCCAGCACCATCACCGGTCCGATCGCGTTCGGCAGCACGTGCCGCCCGAGCACCGAGTACCAGCGCGCACCGCACGAGCGGGCCGCCTCGACGTAGACCGCCTGCCGGACCCGCAGCACCTCCGCCCGCATCACCCGGGCGAACTCGGCCACGCTGGCCAGCCCGACCGCGACCGCGACCTTGACCGTGCCGTAGCCGAGCGCGGTGACCAGCGCCAGCGAGAGGAACAGGGCCGGGATCGAGAGCAGCACGTCGACGATCCGCATCAGCACGTCCTCGACCCAGCCGCCGACGAACCCGGCCAGCAACCCGACCAGGCCACCGACCACGAACGCGACCGCCACCGCGATCAGCGTCGCCTTGAGCGAGAGCTGCGCACCGTGGACGACCCGGGAGAACAGGTCGCGCCCGAGCTCGTCGGTGCCGAACCAGTGGGCCGCGCTCGGCGCCTGGAAAAGGTTCTTGGGAACGCCCTTCAACGGGTCCTGGGCGGCGAACAGCCCGGGCCAGAACGAGGCCAGCACCACCGCGATCACGACCAGGATCGAGACCACCAGCCCGGGCCGCCGCACGAAGAAGAGCCAGTTCCGGCGGTCGGGTGCCTCGGCGGGCGTCTCCAGCGGTATCCCGAGCTCGATCAGCGTCTGGCTCACGACGCCACCACGATCCGCGGATCGAGCAGCGGATAGATCAGGTCGACGAGCAGGTTCGCGGTCACGAAGACCAGCGAGCCGAACACCACGACGCCCTGCACCAGCGGCAGGTCCTGCACGGTGACGGCGGCCGCGGTCACCCGCCCCAGCCCGTTGCGGGAGAACACGGTCTCGATCACCACCGAGTTGGCCATCGCCTGCCCGGCCAGCACCCCGACGATCGTCAGCGCGGGCAGCGACGCGTTGCGCAGCGCGTGACGCAGGTGGATACGCACCCGGCCGGCGCCCTTGGCCCGCGCGGTCTCGACGTACGGCTGGTCCAGTGCGGTGAGCAGGCTCTTGGCCAGGATCTGGGCGACGATCGCGCCGACCGGGATCGACAGTGCGACGGCCGGGAGCACCAGCCCGCGCAGCCCGTCGTTGCCGAACGCCGGGAGCAGCTCGAGCTGGAACGAGAAGACCTCGACCAGCATCAGCCCGATCCAGAAGATCGGCATCGAGACCGCGAGCGGCGGCAGCGACAGCAGGAACTGGCGCAGCCAGCGCAGCCGGGTCCAGGTCGCGACCATCGCCAGGCTCCCGCCCACCAGTGTGCCCAGCAGCAGGCCCGACCCGGTCAGGGCCAGCGTCGACGGCAGGGCCTCGGCCAGCAGGTCGGTGACCGGGCGACCGGTCGACACCGAGGTGCCGAAGTCGCCCCGCAGCGCGTGGCCCAGGTAGTCGAGGTACTGCAGGGGCACCGGCTGGTCGAACCCGTACTGGTGCTGGAGCCGGGCGATCTGCTCCGGGTCGATCGGCGCCTGGTCCGACCCGGCGCCGGCCATCGCCGACACCGGGTCCCCGGGCAGCAGGTCCAGGATCACGAACGAGAGCGTGTAGGCCGCCCACAGCACGCCGATCGCCTGGGCGAAACGTTTGAGCAGGTAGCGGCGCATCAGCGCAGCCGGGTGTCGTGGAGCTGGATGCGGCTGGAGGCCTCGAAGTTCAGGTCCTGCACCTTCGACGCGACGCCGAGTTCGGTCTCCAGCTCGACCACCGGGACGACGTACGCGTTGTCGACGATCAGTTTCTGGGCCTGGTCGACGAGCGGCCGGCGCTTGGCCGGGTCGGCCGCGGCGGCCTGCTGGGCCAGCACGGTCTGCAGCGGGCCCTCGGGGATCCGGTAGGCGTTGAGCAGCTTGGTCGAGAACTGGGTGCGCAGGATGTCGGGGTCGGCGCGGGTGACGTTGCCCCAGAGCGCGTCGAAGTTGCCGCCCTTCTGGATCTGCACGATCTGGGCGATCTGCGCCTGCTTGAGCGTGACGTCGATGCCGACGGCCTTGAGTTGCTGTTGGACCAGCTCCAGGGCCGGTTGGTTGGTGGCCGCGTTGGCGAACCAGGTCACGTGCAGCGTCAGCCGGGCGCCGTTCTTGACCCGGATGCCGTCGCTGCCCGCGCGCCACCCGGCCGCGTCCAGGAGGGACTTGGCCTTGGCCGGGTCGTAGGCGAGCGCCGGCTGTTTCGTGTAGCCGGGCGTCGTGTGCGAGAGGATGCTCGTCGCCGGCTGGGTGCCGCTGGGGTAGACCGTGTCGACGATCTGCTGCCGGTCGACCGCGGCCAGGATCGCCTGCCGGACCTTCAGGTCCTTCAGCACCGGCCGGGAGTTGTTCAGCCCCAGCTGGAAGACCACGCCGGGGTTCGCCCGGGTGATCAGCTGCACCCCGGCCGCTTTCAGCGCCGCCTCGTCGGCCTTGCCGACCGCGCCGATCGCGTCGACCTGACCTGACTGCAGGCTCCCGGTCCGGACGCCGGACTCGGGGACGATCTTGAAGACGACGGTGTCGAGGTACGCCTCGCCGTCCTTCTTCCAGAGCGACGAGCCCCAGTCGTAGCCGGTGCGTTTGGTCAGCGTGATCGACTGGTTGGGGACGTACTTCGCGAGCACGAACGGCCCGGAGCCGACGACGCCGTCGCTGCACCGCTGCTCGGGCGTCTTCTTCACGCTGGCGTCGGAGAGGATGCCGAGCGAGTGGGTCGCCGTGGCCTGCAGGAACTGGGCGTTGGGCTGCGCGAACGCGATCTTCACGGTCTGAGCGTCGACCGCGGTGATGTCCTTGACGCCGGCCAGGTAGCCCTGGGCCAGCACCGCCAGCGCGCCGAGGTTCGGCACCGCCTCGAAGTTGTCCTTGACGACCTGCGCGGTCAGCGGCGTGCCGTCGCTGAACGTCACGCCCTTGCGTAAGTGGAACGTGAACGTGGTGGAGTCCGGGCTGACGTCCCACTTCTCGGCCAGCCAGGGGACGATCTTCCCGGTCTGCGGGTCCTGATCGGTCAGTGAGTCGACGAGTTGGCGGACCGAGTAGATCGTGTCGTTGCTGCCGACTTGTTGAGGGTCGACGCAGCCGGCGTCGGAGCCGACCGCGAACGTCAGCGTTCCCCCCGATCCGCCCTGGGAGGCGTCGCTGTCGGAGGTGCAGGCGCTGAGCAGCAGCGTCCCCGCGGTGAAGAGCGCAGCCAGCGCTGTTGCTTTCGGCGTCACGAACCTCACGCTAAGGAGCGGAGGTGTAACTAGTCAATACCTATAGGATCACTAGGCATTAGTGGGTCTGGAGTGGACGATCGGAGGGATGTCCGACCCGGCGGATGCGGTGCTCGGCCGCGGCAGGTCGGCGCGCTTCGGACGTCCGGGCTCGTCCGTGGGACTCCGGCGGTGGCCGGTCGGTGCACGTTCTGCCTGACGTCGACGCCGACGTTCATGGCGGTGGCGGGGCGCATCTCGTCGGCGCCCTTCGCACGACGGCCGGCCTGCTCGACGTGCGCGGACGGGCGGCGGCACTACCCGGGCCCGGGACTCGGCCGGGGGTGCCGGGGGTGCCGGGGTGCCGGGTGGGCCGGCGGTCTCGTCTGGGGCGGGCGGGTCGCGTCTGGGGGCGGCCGGGCGGTGACGGGAGCCGGTGGTGGGTGAGGACCGACCGGCCGTGGGGCCCGGCCGAAGAGGCATGGGCCGCGGGGGACCGCCTACGGCCCGTTCCGGGGCCGCAGTGCGACGGCACGTGGGCGCGGGTCGTCCCGGCCTAGGGGGCTTGTCGGTCGACTCGACCGTGGTTGGGGCGCATCAGCATGCCGCGAGCGCGTGTCGAAGAGATCGATCAGAACAGCCGCCGGAAGGCGCCACCGCAGAGCCCGACGACCCCGGTCCGGGCCGGTCACGCGGCGGGTCGAGCGCCACGATCCACCGGGCCGCCGAGGCCGGCCAGCCCTCGCGCTCGCCGCTGGCCAGACCGGAGACGCGCCGCGGTTCCAACCGGCCGCGATGCCATCCACGCCGCCGGGACCGGCCGCCCGCGGGCCCGCGTCGGCCAGGCCCGGAGCCGGGCCCGCCGGCCGAGGATCCGGCCGATGCGGGTCCTGGCCAACCACGCCTACGTATCCCGCGCAACCGATGCCGACCGCGCCCGACGCGCGCCCCGCGCCCGACCGCGCCCGAACGGGAGCCCCACCGCGCGCCCGACCCGCACCGGGCCCGCGCCGCGGGCAGGACCCCGCTGCGCTGCGCGCTCGGTCGGCGCTCGGTCCGC